>JBFLWO010000127.1:0-6295 GCA_040757755.1 Actinomycetota bacterium | reverse complement strand
CGCCGTCCTCGGCCGCGTACGCGGCGGCGCGTACACCGACCGGGCGCTCGCCGGGGAGGCGCGCCGCCGGCGCCTCGACGGGCGCGACCGGGCCCTCGCCCACCGCCTCGCGTTCGGGGCGGTGCAGCGGCAGCGCACCCTCGACCACCTCGTCGACGGGATCCTCGACCGCCCCGGGGCGGTGGAGGCGGAGGTGCGGGACGTGCTGCGCCTCGGCGCCTACGAGCTCCTGTTCAGCGACGGGGTGCCGCCGCACGCCGTGGTGGACCAGGCGGTGCGCCTCGCCCGGGCCGGCGGGACGGACCCGCGGCGCGCCACCGGCCGCGCCGGGCTCGTGAACGCCGTGCTGCGCCGCGTCGCCGCCGAGGGCAGGGCGCGCCTGGCCGCCCTCCGCGACGACGACCCCGCCTCCGCCGCCGTGTGCCACTCGTTCCCCGACTGGATCGCGGAGCGGCTGTTCGCTGCGCTCGGGGCGGAGCGCGCCCGTGCGGAGATGGCGGCGGCGAACCTCCCCGCCGAGTCGGCGGTGCGGTGGAACCCCCTGCGGGGGCCGCGCCGGTCGCTGGAGGACGAGCTGCCCGCCGGGTGGCACCGCGACCCCCTCCTTCCGGAGGCGTACGTCGTCGCCGGCCGGTTCGCCCTGGAGGACTCCCGCGCCTGGGCGCGCGGTCGCGCGATCGGGCAGAGCCGCGCCTCCATGATCCCCGCCCGTGCCCTGGCGCCCCGCCCCGGGGAGCGCATCCTCGACATGTGCGCCGCGCCCGGCGCGAAGGCCACCCACATCGCCGCCCTCGCGCAGAACCGCTGCCGCATCACCGCCGTCGAGCTGCACCCCGCCCGGGCGGACGCCTTGCGCGCCCTGGCCCGCCGGATGGGGGCACTCGTGCAGGTCGTCGACGGCGACGCCCGGGAGGTGCCGCTCGACCCGCCGTACGACGCCGTCCTCGTCGACCCGCCGTGCACCGGCCTCGGCGTGCTGTCCGCCCGCCCGGACGCGCGGTGGCGCCGCCGCGAGACGGCCCTCGCCCCCCTCGTCGACATCCAGCGGGGCCTCCTCGCCCGCGCCCTCGAGCTCGTGCGCCCCGGCGGGCGGGTCGTCTACTCCACCTGCACCCTGCTGCCGGAGGAGAACGAGGATGTCGTGCGCGGCACCGGCGCCCACGTGGACGACCTCACCGGCGATTTCCCGGGGATGGCGCACCCCGCGCTCCCCGGGGCGCTCCTCACCCTGCCGTCCGTGCACGGCACCGACGGGTTCTTCGTCGCGCGACTCGCCCCCGGCGGGCGCTGAGGCGCGGCGCGGCGCACGCCCATCCCCGGACAGTAGATTCCACAGGCTGTGGCACCGCCCGACCTCGCCTCCGCGCCGTTCGTCCTTCCGTCCCTCATGTCGGCGGACTTCCTGCGGCTCGGCCCCCAGATCGACGCGCTGATGGACGCCGGCGCCCGCGCGTTCCACATCGACGTGATGGACGGCCGCTTCGTCCCGAACCTCACCATCGGGACGGGCCTCACCGCGGCGGTCGCCGCCCCCATCCGTGCCCGCGGCGGCCTCGTCGACGTGCACCTCATGGTGGAGCGGCCCGGCCTGATGGTCGAGCTGTTCGCCCCGCACGCCGACGCGATCAGCGTCCACGTCGAGGCCGACCCCCACCCGCACCGGCTTCTGCAGCGCATCCGGGAGCTCGGCTGCCGGGCGGGCCTGTCGATCAACCCCGGCACGCCGCTCGCCGCCGTCGCCGAGCTCGTCGACGTCCTCGACTACGTGAACTGCATGGGGGTGAACCCGGGCTTCTCCGGCCAGGCGTTCATCCCCGCCACGCCGGGGCGGATCGCGCGGCTGCGCGACCTCCTGCCCGCCGAGGTGGCGATCGAGGTGGACGGCGGCGTCGGCGCCGCCACGCTGCCGCCGGCGCGCGACGCCGGCGCCACCCTGTTCGTGTCGGCGTCGTCGATCTTCGGCACCCCGGACCCCGTCGCCGCGTACCGGGAGCTCGCCGGCCTCGCGGGGGCGGCGTGACCGCGGCCTCCGCCACCGGGGTCACGCCGCAGGAGCGGGAGCTCCTCGACCTCGCCCGCGGCCTGGCGGAGCGATCCCGCGGACACACCAGCCCGAACCCCCTCGTCGGCGCCGTCGTGGTGCGCGACGGCCGCGTGGTGGGGCAGGGCCACCACGAGCGGGCCGGCGGCCCCCACGCCGAGGTCGTCGCCCTGCGGGACGCCGGGGAGGCGGCCCGCGGCGCCACCGTCGTCTGCACCCTGGAGCCGTGCTCCCACCACGGACGCACCCCGCCGTGCTGCGACGCCCTCGTCGCCGCCGGCGTCGCCCGGGTCGTGATCGGCAGCATGGACCCGCTGGAGGAGCGGCGGGGGAGGGGGGCCCGGATCCTCGCCGAGGCGGGGATCGAGGTGGCGGTCGCCGACGGCGCCGACGCCGACGCCTGCCGGGAGATGAACGCCGCGTTCCTCACCTGGGCGGTCACGGGGCGGCCCCTCGTCACCCTGAAGCTCGCGACGAGCCTCGACGGGAAGGTCGCGACGGCGACGGGGGAGAGCCAGTGGATCTCCGGCCCGGCGTCGCGCGCCCTCGTGCACCGCTGGCGCGCCGAGAGCGACGCGGTCGCCGTCGGCATCGGGACGGCCCTCGCCGACGACCCGCTCCTCACCGCCCGCGACGTCGACGGGGAGGTCACCCCGCCGCGCCGCGTCGTGTTCGACAGCGCCGCGCGGCTGCCCGCCGCCTCCGCCCTCGTGCGCGGCGCCCGCGACATCCCCGTCACCGTGGTGTGCGGCCCGGCCGCCCCGCCCGCCGCCGTCGACGCCCTCGCCGCCGCCGGCGTCGAGGTGCTGCGCGGCCCCGCCGACCCGGTCGCGCGCATCGGCTGGGGCCTCGACCGGCTGGGGGAGGCCGCGGTGCAGTCCCTGCTCGTGGAGGGCGGGGCGGGCCTCGCCGCCGCGTTCCTCGCCGCCGGCGCCGTCGACCGCGTCGCGTGGTTCGTCGCCCCGATCCTCATCGGCGGCACCGGCGCCCCCGGCGCGATCGGCGACCCGGGGGCCGGCACCCTCGCCGCCGCGCCGCGCCTCGCCGGCACCCGCTGGGAGCAGGTCGGCGACGACATGCTCGTCACCGGGCGCCTGCGCCCCCTTCCCGGAGGAGGGAGCGCTGAAGAACCTCCTCGCACGACGACCCGCCGGAGGGTTCCATGACGATTCTTCAGCGTGACGCGCTCGACCATCGGGCGTCCTTCGGTCACGGGCCCGTCGCGGTGACGGTCGCGCATCGCCGGGCGCGACGCGCGACCAGCCAACGACCCACTCCAGAGGCCATTTAGGTGTTCACCGGTCTTGTCGAGGAGCTCGGCACCGTCGTCGCGGTGCGGGGCGACGCGGCACTCTCGCGCCTGTCGTTCCGCGCCCCCCACGTGCGGGAGGGGCTCGCCCTGGGCGACTCCGTCGCGGTGAACGGCGCGTGCCTCACCGTCGTCGAGCTCGCCCCCGACGGCTTCTCGATCGACGCCGTCGCCGAGACCCTGCGGCGCACCACCACCGGCGGCCTGCGACCCGGCGACCCCGTCAACCTGGAGCGGGCCCTGGAGGTGGGGGACCGCCTCGGCGGCCACATCGTCCAGGGGCACGTCGACGGCACCGGCACCGTGGAGGAGGCGACCCCCGACGGCGACGGCATCCAGCTTCGCGTCACCGCGCCGGAGGAGCTTCTGCGCTACGTCGTGGAGAAGGGGTCCATCGCCGTCGACGGCGTGAGCCTCACCGTCGCGTCCCGCCCGCCCGGCGCGTTCACCATCGCGTTGATCCCCCACACGATCGCGGTGACGACGCTCGGCCCCGAGGCCGTGGGACGTGCGGTGAACCTGGAGGTGGACCTCTTGGCAAAATACGTGGAGGCGCTCGCCGCCCCATACCTGCCCCGAGGAGTGTGATGACCACGAGCGGCACGACCCCCTTCGCCACCATCGAGGAGGCGATCGAGGAGATCCGCAGCGGACGCATGGTCGTCGTCTGCGACAGCGAGGACCGGGAGAACGAGGGGGACCTCGTGATGGCCGCCCAGTTCGCCACCCCCGAGGCGGTGAACTTCATGGCGGTCCACGGCCGCGGCCTCGTCTGCCTGGCGCTGTCGGAGGACCGGTGCGAGCAGCTCGGGCTGCGGATGATGGCGAAGCGCAACGAGGGACCCCTCGGCACGGCGTTCGTCGAGTCCATCGAGGCGCGTGAGGGCATCACGACGGGCATCTCCGCATACGACCGGTCCCACACGATCATGGTGGCGGTGAACCCGGCGTCCGGCCCCGGCGACCTCCGCACCCCCGGTCACGTGTTCCCCCTGCGGGCGAAGCCGGGCGGCGTGCTGGAGCGGGCGGGCCACACGGAGGCCGCCGTCGACCTCGCGCGCCTCGCCGGCCTGAGCCCCGCCGGGGTGATCTGCGAGATCCAGCGCGACGACGGGCGCATGGCGCGGCTCGACGACCTGGTGCCGTACATCGCGGAGCACGGCCTCAAGATGATCTCCATCACCGGGCTGATCGAGCACCGGCGCCGCACCGAGAAGCTGGTGGAGCGGGTGTCGTCCGCCCGGCTCCCCACGGAGTTCGGGGAGTTCACCGCGGTCGGGTACCGGGCCCTCGTCGACGGCAAGCACCACATCGCCCTGGTGATGGGCGAGGTGGAGGGAGTGGAGGACGTCCTGGTGCGCGTCCACTCCGAGTGCCTCACCGGCGACGTGTTCCGCTCCCTGCGGTGCGACTGCGGGGAGCAGCTCGAGGCGGCGCTGCGGATGATCGCGGAGGAGGGGCGCGGCGTGCTCCTCTACATCGCCCAGGAGGGGCGCGGCATCGGCCTGCTCAACAAGCTGAAGGCGTACGAGCTGCAGGACAACGGGCGCGACACCGTGCAGGCCAACATCGAGCTGGGCTTCCCGCCGGACCTGCGCGACTACGGGATCGGCGCCCAGATCCTCGTTGACCTGGGGCTCACCACGATCCGCCAGCTCACGAACAACCCGAAGAAGATCGTGGGCCTCGAGGGGTACGGCCTGCGGGTCACGGAGCGGGTCCCGATCGAGGTGTCGCCGGGCGAGGAGAACCGCGCATACCTCGAGGCGAAGCGGGACAAGCTCGGCCACATCCTCCACCACCAGGACCTGCGGTTCGAGCCGGAGGCCGGCGTCTCTGGCGAGGACGAGGCGGCCCCGGCCGGGGAGGCCTGAGTGGCGCGCACCGAGCCGGTCCCCCCGGCCGCCCAGCTCGACGACACGGACGTGCGGATGGCGGCGGTCGTCGCGGGGTTCCACCGCGGTATCGCGGAGCGCCTGCTTCAGGGGGCGCGGGAGCGCCTGGCGGAGAGCGGACTGCCGGACGGGCGCCTCGACGAGAGGTGGGTGCCGGGGGCGTTCGAGGTGCCGCTCGCGGCGCAGGCCCTGGCGAAGAGCGGCCGCTACGTCGCGATCCTCACCCTCGGCGCGGTGATCCGCGGTGAGACGCCGCACTTCCAGTACGTGTGCGACGCGGCGGCGTCGGGGCTCCTGCGGGTGAGCCTCGACACCGGGGTGCCGTGCGCGTTCGGGATCCTCACCTGCGACACCCTCGCCCAGGCGGAGGCCCGCGCCGGCGGGGACGTCGGCAACAAGGGCCAGGAGGCCGCCGACGCCGCCGTCGGGATGGCGAACCTGCTGCGCCCGCTCCGGAGGCACTAGTGCCGCGCCCGGCAACATCTGCCCTGTTCTGGCGGCTGCAGAGCACCGCCGGATTCCCCGGTGACTCACCGACCAAGGTGGGCAGGAGCGTTGTCCTCGGCTCGGCCCGTACTCCCGGTACGGGCCTCGCCTGCGTCCTCGTCCGGCGGGCTCTTCGCTCGCCAGAACGGGGCGAACGTTACCGGGAGCGGCACTAGGTGAGCGCTGAAGAATCTCTTCGCACGCCGGCTCGCCGGAGGGTTCCCTGACGATTCTTCAGCGTGATGCGCTCGATCGTCGAATGTCTTTCGTTCAGATGCACGTCTCGATTACGGTCGCGCATCGCTGGGCGCGACGCGCGACCCGCCAACGGCCCTTTTCAGGGGTCTAGCGCCGCGCCCGGCAACATCTGCCCTGTTCTGGCGGCTGCAGAGCACCGCCGGATTCCCCGGTGACTCACCGACCAAGTGGGCGGGAGCGCTGTCCTCGGCTCGGCCCGTACTCCCGGTACGGGCCTCGCCTGCGTCCTCGTCCGGCGGGCTCTTCGCTCGCCAGAACGGGGCGAACGTTACCGGGAGCGGCACTAGTGCTCTGCCCCAGGGGTTC
>JBFLWO010000126.1:0-6330 GCA_040757755.1 Actinomycetota bacterium | reverse complement strand
GATGAAGCGGTGGGCCATGTGGCGCACCGCCCGCCCCGCCGCGGCCCCCACGAGCCGTGCCCCGCCGGGCACGTGGGCCAGCGCCTCCGGTGCCCCCAGGAGCGCCGGCGGCTCGCCCACCACGTCGAGGAGCGCCGTGAGGTGCTCGGTCAGCTCGCGGGTGCTGCGGCACGCGGGCGTGGCGTCGACGAACCGGAAGAGCGCGGCCTGCACGGCGGGGCTGGCGGACACGAGGTCCATCGCGCGCCGGTCGAGGGCCCGGGCGGGGTGGCGCAGCGGCGACGGGTAGGCGCGCGCCAGGCGGCGGCCCTCGGCCCGGACGGCGCCCTCCAGCCCGTCCGGCGGCGGGGGCGGCGGCGTCTGGGTGTCGCGCACGGTCACCTCGATGTCATCGTCGGCGCCCGACCCGCTCAGGATAGGACCGGGGCGCGACGGCGTCTCCTACCCGCCCGGCGGGCCGCCGGCGCGGGGCGCCCGTGGCGGGAAGCGCGCGAACGGGTTGCAGGACGGGTCGACGGCGAGCCCCTCCGTCATGCGCCGGGCGACGCGCGCCAGGTCGCGCAGGTCACGGTCGCTGAGGCGGCGCACCGCGGCGGGCGCCTCCGTCCACGCCCCGCGCAGGCGCGCCTGCACGTCGCGGCCGGCGCCGGTGAGGACGAGCTCCTTCACCCGCCGGTCGGCCGCCGACACCCGCCGCTCCGCCAGGCCCAGCTCCTCGAGGCGGTCGACGATCGCGGTGACGAGGCTCGCGTCGCACTGCAGGGCCCCGGCGAGCTCCCGCATCGCGGGCGGGTCGTCGGGGTCGAGCTGCAGCACCGCGAACGCCTGCGGCATGGTGAGCCCGGCGGCGGCGGCCGCCGCGAACATGCGCTGGCGCTGCACCGCGAGGAGGGTCGTGATGCCGCGCCAGGCCGCGTCGGCGAGGTCACGGTCTGCCGCGGTGCGCTCCATGTGCGGATTCTACCGTCTCGCCGGACACGCTGGACATCGATCCATGGTCTCGTATACTCGATCTTTGAGTCAGCTCAAGTATTGTCCTGGCGGGGAGCGAGCCCGCGACACGGAGGGGCGTGCGGATGGGACGGGCGATCGAGACGGTGGGGCTGGGCCGGCGGTTCGGCGAGGTGGTGGCGCTCGACGGCGTGGACCTGGCGGTGGACGCCGGCACCGTGCTCGGCCTGCTGGGGCCGAACGGGGCCGGCAAGACGACCGCGGTGCGGATCCTCAGCACGGTGCTCGCCCCCGACGCCGGGTCGGCGCGCGTGCTGGGGCTCGACGTGGTGCGCGACGCCGCCGCGGTGCGCGCGCGTATCGGCCTGGCGGGGCAGTTCGCCGCGGTCGACGGGAACCTGACGGGGCAGGAGAACCTCGTGCTGATCGGGCGCCTGGCGCACCTGCCGCGCCGCGCCGTGGCGGCGCGCGCCGCCGAGCTCCTCGACCGGTTCGGCCTGGCCGACGCCGCGGACCGGCGCGTGCGCACCTACTCGGGGGGGATGCGCCGCCGCCTCGACCTGGCCGCGGCCCTGGTGCACCGGCCCCCGGTGCTCTTCCTCGACGAGCCCACCACCGGCCTCGACCCGGCGAGCCGGCTCGACCTGTGGGAGGTCGTGGAGGACCTGGTGGGCGACGGCACGACCGTGCTCCTCACCACCCAGTACCTGGAGGAGGCGGACCGGCTGGCGGACCGCATCGTGGTGATCGACCACGGCCGGGCGATCGCCGAGGGCACCGCCGCGGAGTTGAAGACCCGCCTGGGCGCGACGGTGGTGGAGGTGGGCCTGCGCGACCACGACGACAGCGCCCGCGCCCGGGACGTGCTCGGCGGGCTGCGCCTGGGCGCCGTGGTGTCACAGGACCGCACCGTGTCCGTCCGGGTGGACGACGGGGCGCCGGCGCTCCTCGAGGCGGTGCGGGCCCTGGACGGCGCCGGCCTCGTCCCGGTGCGCGTCGGGATCCGTGAGCCGACCCTCGACGACGTGTTCCTGTCGCTCACCGGCCACCGGGCAGGGACGGAGAACGGCGACGGCCCCGCACCGGAGGCGGGAAGGAGGCGGCGGTGACGACGATGCAGCACGTGCAGCCCGTGATCCCCTCGGGTGCGGCGAGCCGGGTCGCGTGGGCGGCGCGGGACGCGCTCGCGATCACGTGGCGGAACCTCCTGACGATCCGGCGGCTGCCGCAGCTTCTCGTGTTCGCCACGGTGCAGCCGCTCCTGTTCGTCCTCATGTTCCGGTACGTGTTCGGCGGGGCGATCCGCGTGCCGGGCTTCGACTACGTGAACTACCTGATGCCGGGGATCTTCGTGCAGGTCGTCGCGTTCGGCGCGATCAACACGGGGGTGGGCCTGGCGGAGGACCGCAACACCGGGCTCATCGAGCGGCTGCGGTCCCTGCCGATGGCGCGCTCCGCCGTGCTCGCCGGGCGCACCCTGGCGGACCTGTCCCGCAACGTGTTCGTGGTGCTCCTCATGCTGGCGGTGGGCTTCGCCGTGGGGTTCCGGGTGCAGACCGACGCGGCGCGCCTCGTCCTCGGCCTGGTCGTGCTGCTGGCGTTCGGCTTCGCCCTGTCGTGGCTGTTCGCGATGATCGGCCTGTCGGTGCCGAACGCGGAAAGCGCGCAGGCCGCGTCGTTCCCGCTGCTCCTGCTGCTCGTGTTCGCGTCGAACGCGTTCGTGAGCCCGGCGACGATGCCGGACTGGCTGCGGCCGTTCGCCGAGCACCAGCCGGTGTCCGTCCAGGTCGACGCCGCCCGCGCCCTGATGCTGGGCGGGGCGTCGGCGGGGAAGGTGGGGGCGGCGTTCGCATGGAGCGCCGGGATGGTCGCGGTGTTCTCCTTCCTCGCGGTACGCAAGTACCGGCGGGTCGCCTGACACGAGACGCGGGGGCCGCGGGCGGCGGCCCTCCGCGCCGAGCCCTCAGGCGGCGGCGGCGAGCCGGGCGAACCCCGGCTTGACGACGCCCTCGATCAGCGCGAGCCGCTCGTCGAACGGCAGGAACGCGCTCTTCATCGCGTTCACCGTGGCCCACTGGACGTCCGCGAGGGTCCAGCCGAACGCCTCCTGAAGGTGGAGGAACTCGTCGGTGAGCGTCGTCTGGCTCATCAGGCGGTTGTCGGTGTTCACCGTGACGCGGAACCGGAGCTTCCCGAGCAGGCCGATCGGGTGCTGCGCCACGGACGGCACCGCGCCGACGTGCACGTTCGAGCTGGGGCACATCTCCAGCGGCACGCGCCGGTCCCGGACGAACCCCGCGAGGCGCCCCAGGACGGGCTCCCCGTCCGGGCCGGTGGAGATGTCGTCGATGATCCGCACCCCGTGGCCGAGCCGCTCCGCCCCGCAGCTGTGGAGCGCCTCGGCGATGGACGGCAGGCCGAACGCCTCCCCCGCGTGGATCGTGATGTGGAAGTTCTCCCGCATCACGATCGAGAACGCGTCGAGGTGGCGGGCCGGCGGGTACCCCGCCTCGGGACCGGCGATGTCGAAGCCGCACACCCCCTGGTCGCGGTGGCGCAGCGCCAGCTCCGCGATCTCCACCCCGTGGGCGCGCTGGCGCATCGCGGAGCACAGCACGCGGATCGTGAGGCCCCTCCCCGCGGACCCCCGCTCGAACCCGGCGAGGACGGCCTCCACCACCTCGTCCAGCGGCAGGCCCCGCTCCCGGTGCAGCTCCGGGGCGAAGCGGATCTCGGCGTAGACGACGCCGTCGGCGGCGAGGTCCTCCGCGCACTCCGCGGCCACGCGCTCCAGCGCCTCCCGCGTCTGCATCACCGCGACGGTGTGGGCGAACGTCTCCAGGTACAGGACGAGGTCGTTGCGGTTCGCGCCGCGGGAGATGACCTGGGCGAGCTCCCCCGGGTCGGTGGTCGGCAGGCCCGCGTAGCCGCAGTCGCGTGCCAGGTCCACGATCGTCGCCGGTCGCAGGCCCCCGTCGAGGTGGTCGTGCAGGAGGACCTTGGGGGCGCGGCGGATCGCGGCGGCGTCGAGCGGCATCCGCAGGAGGTTAGCCGCACCGGTCGCACCGGCCACGGGGGACCCGTCGCGGACACCGGGCCCGCGCGGCTCAACCCCCCGCGTCGCCGGGTCGACGTCTCCTGGTACCGGGAGGCACTTCGGCCTGAACCGGGAACCAAGGTCCTACACTCACCGATCCAATGGCACGCGCGAACGGGATACGACTCGTCGGCATCGACGGCGACGACACGCTGTGGCACAGCGAGGACCACTTCCACCTCACGGAGGAGCGGTTCGCGGAGCTGGTCGCGCCGTGGGTCGGCGCGGACGTCGCGTCGGCGGCGCTCCTGCGGACGGAGCGGCGCAACCTGCAGCTGTTCGGCTACGGGGCGAAGGGCTTCACGCTCTCCATGATCGAGACCGCCCTCGAGCTGACCGGCCACGAGATCGACGGGCGCGCCGTGGAGCGCATCATCTCCTTCGGGAAGGAGCTCCTGAGCCACCCGGTGGAGCTCCTCGACGGGGTCGCCGAGACCCTCGACGCGCTGCGCGGCGCGTACCGGCTGGTGCTCGTCACGAAGGGGGACCTGTTCCACCAGGAGTCGAAGGTCGCCGCCGCGGGCGTCGCGGAGCTGTTCGAGAGCGTCGAGATCGTCGCGGAGAAGGACCCCGCCACGTACACGCGCATCATCGGGCGGATGGGCGTCGCCCCCGCCGCGTTCTGCATGGTGGGGAACTCGGTGCGCTCCGACATCGCCCCCGTCCTCGACATCGGCGGCGCCGGCGTCCACGTCCCGTACCACGTCACCTGGGCGATGGAGCACGCCGAGGTCGACGAGCGCCACCCGCGCCTCGCCCGCGTCGCGAGCATCCGGGAGGCGCCCGACGCGATCGCGCACCTGGGGAACGGGCGGCGGTGACCGGCGTCGACTGGGCCGTCCTGCGCCGGGAGGCCCACGCCATGACGCGCCGGTCCCACGCCCCGTACTCGGGGGTCGCCGTCGGGGCGTGCGGCGTCACCGGCGACGGGCGGCTGGTGCGCGGCTGCAACGTCGAGAACGCAAGCTACGGCCTGACGCTGTGCGCGGAGTGCGGCCTGGTCGCGGACCTCGTCGCGGGCGGCGGCGGGCGCCTCGCCGCCGTCGCGGTCGTCGCCGCGGACGGGGCGCCGCTCCCGCCGTGCGGCCGCTGCCGGCAGCTTCTCCACGAGCACGGCGGCGGCGCACTCCTCGTGGACACCGCCCGCGGCCCGGTGCCGCTCGCCGAGCTCCTGCCGGATCCCTTCGGGCCGGGGGACCTGCCGCCGCGCCCCGCGCCGTGACCGCGGCGGGCCCGGGCGGCGTCGGCGCCGTCGACGTGATCCGCGCGAAGCGCGACGGGCGGGAGCTGACGGACGGCGAGGTGCGGTGGTTCGTCGACGCGTACACGCGGGGGGAGGTCGCCGACGAGCAGGCCGCCGCGCTCCTCATGGCGATCGTGTTCCGCGGCCTCACCCCCGGTGAGCTCGCCGCGTGGACCGACGCGATGGTGCGAAGCGGACGGCGTCTCGACCTGTCCGGGGTGGGGCGCCCCACCGTCGACAAGCACTCCACCGGCGGGGTGGGCGACAAGGTGAGCCTGCCGCTGTGCCCCCTCGTCGCCGCCTGCGGCGCCGCGGTGCCGCAGCTTTCGGGGCGCGGGCTGGGCCACACGGGCGGCACCCTCGACAAGCTGGAGGCGATCCCCGGGGTGCGCACCGACCTGAGCGCCGACGCGTTCCGCGCCCAGGTGCGGGACGTCGGCGTGGCGATCGCCGCCGCGGGAGACGACCTCGCCCCCGCCGACCGCCGTCTCTACGCGCTGCGGGACGTGACCGGCACCGTCGAGTCGATCCCCCTCATCGCGAGCTCCGTCATGTCGAAGAAGATCGCGGAGGGCACCGCCTCCCTCGTCCTCGACGTGAAGACCGGCGGCGGCGCGTTCATGCGCGACCCCGCCGACGCACGGGAGCTCGCCCGCACCATGGTGGCGTTGGGCGCCGCCCACGGGGTCCGCACCGTCGCGCTCGTGACCGGCATGGACGAGCCGCTCGGCCTGACCGCGGGGAACGCCCTGGAGGTGCGGGAGGCGGTGGAGGTCCTGGCCGGCGGCGGCCCGACGGACGTCGTGGAGGTCACCCTGGCGCTGGCGGAGGAGATGCTCGCCCTCGCCGGCGTCGACGCGGACCCGGCCGCGGCGTTGCGCGACGGCCGCGCGATGGACCGGTGGCGGGCGATGGTGCGCGCCCAGGGCGGCGACCCGGACGCCCCCCTCCCCACGGCGCGGGTGGTGGAGGTGGTGCGCGCCTCCCGCGGCGGCGTGGTGCGGCGTGTGGACGCGCTCGCGGTGGGGGTCGCCGCGTG
>JBFLWO010000125.1:0-6339 GCA_040757755.1 Actinomycetota bacterium | reverse complement strand
GCCGTCGCCCTCGTCGGCGGCGGCGACGGCACCCGCGAGGACTGGGAGGCGGCGGGACGCGCCGCCGGACGCCGCGCCGGGGAGGCCCGCGCCGCCCGCGTCGCCGTGCTCCTCCCCGACGGCGTCGACGGGGACCGGGCGCGCGCCGTCGTGGAGGGCGTCGGCGCCGGCGCCTACCGCTTCACGAGCTTCCGCACCAAGGACGAGGACGCCGCCCCCGCGCTGCGGGAGGTCGCCGTCGTCGGCACCCGCATCCCGCGCGCCGACCTCGACCGCGCGTCACGCACCGTCGAGGCCGTGAGCCGGGCACGCGATCTCGTCAACACGCCGTCCAACCACCTCACCCCCACCCTCCTCGCCGCCCGGGCGCAGGAGCTCGCCGACTCCACCCCCGGCCTCGAGTGCACCGTCCTCGACGAGCGGGCCCTGAAGCGGTTGAAGGCGGGGGCCCTCCTCGCCGTCGCCCAGGGGTCGGAGCAGGCCCCCCGCATGATCGTGCTGCGCTACCGCCCCTCCGGCGGCGCGGGCCGCGGCGAGCTCCTCGGTCTCGTCGGCAAGGCGATGACCTTCGACTCGGGGGGGATCTCCATCAAGCCCGCCTCCGGGATGGAGGAGATGAAGATGGACATGGGCGGCGGCGCCGCCGTCATCGAGGGGGCGGGCCTCGTCGCCGCCCTCGGCCTGCCCGTGCCGTTCATCGCCGTCGTTCCGTCCGCGGAGAACATGCCGAGCGGTCGGGCCGTGAAGCCCGGGGACGTCGTCACCGCCATGAACGGCAAGACCATCGAGGTGATCAACACCGACGCGGAGGGCCGGCTCATCCTGGCGGACGCCCTCACCTACGCGGTGCGGGAGGGCGCGACCCGCCTCGTCGACATGGCGACCCTCACCGGCGCGATCATCGTGGCGATCGGCGGGGTGTACGCCGGGCTGTTCGGCTCCGACGCGGAGTGGACGGAGGAGGTGCGCCGCGCCGCGGAGGCCTCCGGCGACCTCGCCTGGCCGATGCCGATGCACAAGGGCTACGACCCGCTCATCCGCAGCAAGGTCGCGGACCTCGCGAACTCCGCGAACAAGCGGGAGGCCGGCCCCGTGTACGCCGCCCAGTTCCTGCGGGAGTTCACCGACGGGACGCCGTGGTGCCACATCGACGTCGCCGGCACCGCGATGCGCGAGGGCGGCGGCACCGGCTACGGGGTGCGGCTTATCGCCGAGCTCGCCGCGCGCATGGCCTGACGGCGGCGGGGCGGGTCAGAGCGGGGGCAGCACCTCCCGCACCGTGAGGTGCGCCTCCGCGCCCGGCAGGGGCAGGCGCGCGTCGCCGGACAGGGTGTGTCGCGTGAGGTAGCCGTCCGGCGACGGGTCCTGCAGCACGTGCACCGCCCGGCCGTCCACGTCGACGATCCAGTACACGGGGACCCCGGCGGCGGCGTAGATGCGCGCCTTCCGCCGGTCCACCGGCATGCTCGTCACGGCCACCTCGATCGCGAGGAGCGTCTCTTCGGCGCGCGGGTGGCGGCGCTGCACGTCGAGGTCCGCGGGGAGGATCACGAGGTCCGGCTCGGGGAGGCTCCGCTCCCCCGACGGGAGCACGCTCTGAACCCGTACCTCGCGTTCCGGCAGGTAGATGTGCGAGAGCGCCGCGTTGAGCCGCTGGACGGTGCCGGCGTGCGCCGGGCTCGACGGACTCACGACGACGAGCTCGCCGTCGAGGAGCTCGACGCGCTCGTCCGGGCGGATGATCCCGGCATCCACCATGCGCCACACCTCGTCCGCCGTGAACGGCCGCGGGTGCATGGTCGCGGGGGGCGGTGCCGCCATGGTGGCCACAAGGGTACCTCCGGGTCGGGGGGTGCGCGACCGCCGGAACCGCGCCGTCGCGGGAACAACGCGCGGCGGCTCCGGAACCACCCCCCCCTCCGTCAGTCCGGGCGGGCGCCCCCGACCCGGGCGAGGAGCCGGTCCACGGCGGTGGCGGGGTCCACGGCGCCGCTGAGCACGTCCCCGGCGAGCCCGTCGAGGAACGCGTCGTCCGCGGCGGCGTCGACGCGCCGCGCGAGCCGGTCGAGCGCGAGGGCGCGGATGCGGCGGCGCAGCCCGTCGCGGCGGCGGGCCTCCATCCGGCCGCCCTCCGCGAGGTACGCGCGGTGCGCCTCCACCTCCGCCCACACCTCCGCCACGCCGGCGCCGTCGACGGCCTGGGCGGACACCACCGGCACCTCCCGGTCGCCCGCCGGCACGAGGGTGAGGGCGGCGGAGATCTCCGAGCGGGTGAGGTCCGCCCCCGGCCGGTCCGCCTTGTTCACCACGACGACGTCGGGGATCTCCATGAGCCCCGCCTTGATCGCCTGGATGGCGTCCCCGGCGCCGGGCATGAGGACGAGGAGGACGGTCTCGGCGAGGGCCTGCACCTCGATCTCGTTCTGCCCGGAGCCGACGGTCTCGACGAGGATCACGTCGAACCCGGCGGCGTCGAGCACCAGCACGGCGTCGGACGTGGCCTCCGCCAGGCCCCCGAGGTGGCCGCGGCTCGCCATGGAGCGGATGAACACGCCCGGGTCGAGGAAATGCTCGGTGAGGCGGATCCGGTCCCCCAGCACCGCCCCGTGCGTGAACGGGCTGGACGGGTCGACGCTCACGATCGCGACGGTCCGGCCCTGGCGGCGCAGGTGGCCGGTGAGCGCCCCGATGAGGGTGCTCTTCCCCACCCCCGGGGGTCCCGTCACCCCCACGCGCACGGCCCGCCCGGCGCGCGGGTGGAGCTCGGCGGTGACGCGCCGCCCCTCCGGGCCGAGCGACTCGACGAGGGTGATCGCGCGGGCGACGGCGCGGCGCCGGCCGGCGCGGACCCCGTCGAGCACCGACTCCGCGCCGATCACGCGGGCTCCGCGGCGGCGGCCTCCTCGAGGGCCTCGGCGAGGGCGGCGAGCATCCGGTCGTTCTCCTCCGGCAGGCCGACGGTGACGCGCAGCGCGTCGGGGGCGCCGAAGGCGCGGGCGGGGCGCACGATCACGCCGCGGTCGAGCAGGGCCTCGTTGAGCGCGGCGGCGCGCGCCGGGGTGCCGACGGGGACCAGCAGGAAGTTCGCGTCGGAGGGGAGCGGGTCGAGGCCGAGCGCCCGCAGGCCGCCGGCGGCGCGGGCGCGCTCGCGCACCACCAGGTCGAGGCGCTCCGGCAGGTGCTCGGCGGCGTCGGCGAGGCTCGCCAGGGCGGCGGCCTGCGCCAGGCCGTTCACGTCGAAGGCGTTTCGCACGCGGGAGATCTCCCGCACCAGGTCGGCGGGGCCGACGAGGTACCCGATGCGCAGGCCGGCCAGGCCGTACGCCTTGCTGAACGTGCGGAACGCGGCGACCGGCCGGCCGTCGCGGGCCAGCGACACCGCGTCGTGCGCCCCGGACGGCAGGTACTCGAAGTACGCCTCGTCGATGCACGGCAGCACGTGGCCGGGGAGGCGGTCGAGGAAGTCCGTCAGCGCGTCGCGCGGCACGGCGGAGCCCGTCGGGTTGTTGGGGCTCACCACCACGACGAGCTTGGTGCGGGGGCCGACGGCGGCGAGGAGGGCGTCCAGGTCGTAGGCGCCGTGCGGGGTGAGCGGTGCCGCGACGACCTCCGCCCCCTGCACGCCGGCGCCCTGCCGCCACGAGGGGAACGACGGCCACCCCATGGCGAGCTGGTCGCCGGGGTCGAGCGCCACCGCGCACACGAGCTTGATGAGGCTGTCCACGCCGTTTCCGACGAGGATCCGCTCGGGGGCGACGCCGTGACGCGCGGACAGGGCGTCGCGCAGCTCCCACGCCCCCGCATCCGGGTAGAGGTTCTGGCCGACGGCGGCCGCGGCGATCGCGGCGAGCGCCGCGGGCATCGGCGGGAAAGGCCCCTCGTTGGAGGCGAGCTTCACGACCGACTCGACGCCGCGCTCGCGGCGCACCTCGTCGATGGGGCGGCCCGGCTCGTACGGCTGCACCGCCGCGAGGGCGGGGCGCACGAGGCCCGGGGGGAGTGTGGGGGTCGGCGCCACGGCCGCGCGATGCTACCTGCCGGCGGCCGGCCCGGACGGCCAGGGCGCCCCGGCGGCCCGCGGAGTGGCGGCTCTACACTGAGCCGGTGGACGCCCCCGCCGACCTCGGCCTGTTCCCCCTGCCGGTCGTCCTCCTGCCCGGCGAGGCGATGCCCCTGCACATCTTCGAGCCCCGGTACCGGCGCCTCGTGGCGGACTGCGTGCTGGAGGACGTCCCGTTCGTGCTGGTGCTCAGCACGGACGAGGGGGTGGCCCGTGTCGGGTGCGCGGCGCGCGTCGAGTCGCTGGTGCGGCGGTTCGCCGACGGGCGGATGAACGTGGTGGTGCGCGGCGTGGAGCGCGTCGAGATCCTGGAGCAGTCGTCGGGGCGCATGTATCTGTCGGCCCTGGTGCGTCCCCTGGGGGACGAGCCGGGCGGGGGCGTGCCGGACGCGGCGCTGGAGGAGGAGGTCCTGGCCCTCTACCGGGATCTCGTCGCCCAGGTCGCGGGCGCCGCGGCGGACCCGCAGGTCCGGGAGGGGGTGCCGCTGTCGTTCGCGGTGGCCGCCACGTTCGAGGCGCCGCCGGAGGTGCGCCAGGACCTGCTGCAGCGGCGCGACGAGGAGTCCCGGCTGGTCATCCTGCGTGATCTGCTCACGCAGGCGCGCGGGCGGGCGGACCGCGCGAGCATCGCGGCGGCGCGCGCCCGCACGAACGGGAAGGTGTCGCACGGATGACGACCGCCGCGGGTCGCCTGGCCGACGACTACGCCCGGCTGCGCGCGGGGGGCGGCGGGGCGGTGGTGCGCGGCGAGTGCGCGCTGGTGTGGGTGGAGGGCCCGGACGCGGCGGCGTTCCTGCAGGGGGTCCTGACCGCGGACGTCGCGGGGCTCGCGCCGGGCGCATGCGCGTACGCGCTCCTCCTGGACGGCAAGGGCCGCATCCGCTTCGACATGACGTGCCGCCGCGACGCCGAGGACGCGTTCACGCTGGTGGCCGACCCGGCCGCCGGGCCCGGCCTGGTGGGGGCGTTGGAGCACTACCACGTGTCGGAGGACCTCGACGTCCTGGGCCCGGAGACGTCGGCGCTCCTCGTCCTGGGCGGCCTGCCGGCGCCGGGTGACGGCGCTCTCGTCGACGCGGTGCTCCCGGGACGCGTCCCCGGCACGACGTTGCTCGTCGTGTCCGACCCGGATGCCGCGGTCGCCGCGCTCGGCGTGCCCGAGGCGGGGGCCGCCGCGTTGGAGGCGCTGCGGGTGGAGGCGGGCGTGCCGCGGGTCGGGGTGGACACGGGGCCGCACACCCTGGTGCGGGAGGCGGGGGTGGAGGACGCCGCCGTGTCGTTCACGAAGGGCTGCTACCTGGGTCAGGAGACGGTGGCCCGCGTGGCGCACCGCGGGCACGTGAACCGGCGGCTGTGCGTGCTCGCGGCGGACGCGCCGATCCCGGTGGGGGCGGCGGTGCGCAGCGCGGGCGCGGAGGTGGGCCGGGTGACGAGCGCGTCGCCGAGCCCCCGGTACGGCCACGCGGCTCTCGCGACGGTGCGGACCGAGGTGCCGTCGGGGGCGGAGGTGGAGGTCGACGGCCTCCCCGTCCCCGCCCGGCTCGTCACCGGCTGACGGCGCGCGGCGCCCCATCCCCCGGGGGCCCTCCAGGGATCGCGCCGGGGTGCCGATGCCGGAAGTGGACCGCGAACGGGCAAGGAGGCTCCGTGATCACCACCACCGGGAACACCCGTCAGCTCGTCGTCTTCTCGCTGGGACGCGAGGAGTACGGCGTGTCGATCACCCGCGTGCAGGAGATCATCCGCTACCAGCGGCCGCGGCCGCTGCCGGACACCGCGGGCTACATCGAGGGGGTCATCAACCTGCGCGGGCGGATCATCCCGGTCGTGGCGCTCGCCTCCCGGCTGGGGACCGACTCGACCGAGACGGAGGACCGCCGCATCGTGATCGCGGAGCTGGACGAGGGCACCGTCGGCGTGACCGTCGACGGGGTGCGGGAGGTGCTCACGGTGTCCGGCGACGACGTCGAGCCGACGCCGCCGGGGGTCGCCGGCGGGGACTACGTGGAGGGCGTCGCGAAGGTCGGGGAGCGCCTGCTCATGCTGATCGACGTGCAGCGGCTCCTCGCCGACGAGCACGCCCTGCACGACGCCGCGCAGCCCGTCGCCGCCTAGTGGTCCGACAGCGAAATGATGGTGGTGTTCCGGCGGCTGCGACGCGTCGCGGGGCGGTGTCCTCGGTCCCCCCGATATTCCCGATATCGGGGGGACGCTGCGTCCTGGCCCCGCTCGGTCTCGCTCGCCGGAACCCTCACCCTACTTCGCTGTCAGACCACTAG
>JBFLWO010000124.1:0-6430 GCA_040757755.1 Actinomycetota bacterium | reverse complement strand
CGTCGAGCACTGCCTGCACCGCCGCGAGGATCGCGGCGGCCTCCTCCTCCGTCGGCTCGGGGGAGACGGCGATCACGCGGCACCCCCCGCCACGCAACGCATTGCGCGTGGACGCCGCACCCCGCCGCCTGTGCAGGCGGCGTGTCGCGATACAGCGTTACGCCGCCGTGACCGGTGGGCGCACCGCAGGAGGACGCGTGGGCGGGCACGCGATCCCCGATGGGAAATCGTCATGGAACGACCCGGGCGAGAGGGACGGCGGCGGAGATTTCCCATCGCGCTCCAGCCTGCGCAGGCGGCGTGTCGCGATACAGCGATACGCCGCCGTGACCGGTGGGCGCAGCGCAGGAGGACGCGTGGACGGGCACAGGATCCCCGATGGGAAATCGTCATGGAACGACCCGGGCGAGAGGGACGGCGGCGGAGATTTCCCATCGATCCCTAAAGGGGGATGTTCCCGTGCTTGCGCTTGGGCCGGTCGACGCGCTTGGTGAGGGCGAGCTCGAGGGAGCGGATGAGCCAGGGGCGGGTCTCCTCCGGCTCGATGACGTCGTCGACGTAGCCGCGTTCCGCCGCGATGTACGGGTTGGCGAAGCGCTCCGTGTACTCGGCGACGAGCTCCTTGCGCCGTTCGGCGGGGTCGCCGCCGTTGCGGGTGGCCTCCTCGATCTCACGCCGGAAGATGATGTTGACGGCGCCTTCCGGCCCCATCACGGCGATCTCGGACGTGGGCCACGCCGCGTTGAAGTCGGCGCGGATGTGCTTGCTGGCCATGACGTCGTACGCGCCGCCGTACGCCTTGCGCGTGATGACGGTGAGCTTCGGCACGGTCGCCTCCGCGTACGCGTAGAGGAGCTTCGCGCCGTGCAGGATGATCCCGCCGAACTCCTGGTGCGTCCCCGGCAGGAAGCCGGGCACGTCGACGAAGCTGACGATCGGGATGTTGAAGGCGTCGCAGAAGCGGATGAACCGGGCGGCCTTGATGGACGCGGCGATGTCGAGGACCCCGGCGAGCGCCTTCGGCTGGTTGCCGACGATCCCGACGGAGTGCCCGTTGAGCCGGGCGTGCCCGATCACGATGTTCTGGGCGTAGAGGGGGGCGACCTCGAAGAACTCGCCGTCGTCGACGACGTGCCGGATGACGTCCTTCATGTCGTACGGCTTCGTCGGCTGGTCCGGGATGATCGTGGTGAGGGCCGGCTCCTGCCGGTCCGGGTCGTCGGCGGGGGCGAGGTACGGGGGCGACTCCAGGTTGTTCTGGGGGATGTAGGAGACGAGCTCCCGCACCATGTCGAGGCAGTGCTCCTCGCTCTCCGCCGCGAACTGCGCCACCCCGGACTTGGTGGCGTGGGAGAGGGCGCCGCCGAGCTCCTCCATCGTCACGTCCTCGCCGGTGACCGTCTTGATCACGTCGGGGCCGGTGATGAACATGTGGCTCGTCGACTTCACCATGAAGATGGCGTCGGTGATGGCGGGGCTGTACACGGCGCCGCCCGCGCAGGGGCCCATGATCACGGAGATCTGGGGGATGACCCCGCTGGCCTGGACGTTGCGCCAGAAGATCTCCGCGTAGCCGCCGAGGCTGACGACGCCCTCCTGGATGCGGGCGCCGCCGGAGTCGTTGATGCCGATGATCGGCACCCCCATCCGCACGGCGAGGTCCATCACCTTGCAGATCTTCTCGGCGAACACCTCGCCGAGGCTGCCGCCGAACACGGTGAAGTCCTGGCTGAACAGGCACACCTTGCGCCCGTCGATGGTGCCGTGGCCGGTGACGACGCCGTCGCCCCACGGGCGGTTGTCCTCCAGGCCGAAGCCGTGGGCGCGGTGGCGGGTGAACATGTCGAGCTCCACGAACGAGCCCGGGTCGAGCAACAGGTCGATCCGTTCCCGCGCCGTGAGCTTCCCGCGGGCGTGCTGGCGCTCCACCGCCTTCTCCGCGGCGGCGTGCAGCGCCTCCTCCCTGAGCTCCCGCAGCCGCTGCCGCTTCTCCTCGACCGACACGCCCCTCCCCTCAGTGTCGCGTCGCCATGACGCGGTCGTACTCTCCGAACACCCCGCGCAGCACCCCGCTGACCTCGCCCACCGTCGCGTTCGCCCGCAGGGCGTCACGCATGGGGTAGAGGAGGTTGCCGTCCCCGGCGGCGGCGTCGCGCAGCGCCGCGAGGTGACGCTGCACCGCGTCGTTGTCGCGCCGGGCGCGCAGGTCGGCGAGCCGTGCCGCCTGGTCCCGTTCGATCGCCGGGTCGATCCGGAGGATCTCCATGGGGGCCTCGTCGTCCTCGACGAGGACGTTCAACCCGACGATCCGCCGCTCGCCGCTCTGCACCGCCTCGTGGTGGCGGTACGCGGAGTCGTGGATCGCGTCGCGCATGAACTCGATGCAGTCCACCGCCCCGCCCCGCTCGTCGATCTCCGCGATCAGCGCCTCGGCGCGCGCCTCGAGGTCGGCGGTGAGGCTCTCGATGAAGTACGCGCCGCCGAGGGGGTCCACCGCGTCGCACACGCCGCTCTCGGCGGCGATCACCTGCTGGGTGCGCAGCGCGAGCTTCGCGGCCCGCTCCGTCGGCAGGGCGAGCGCCTCGTCGAAGCCGTTCGCGTGGATGGACTGGGCGCCGCCGAGGGCGGCGGCGAGGACCTGCACCGCGACCCGCACGATGTTGTTCTCCGGCTGCTGGGCGGTGAGGGTCGACCCGCCGGTCTGGGCGTGGAAGCGCAGGCGCATCGCGGCCTCGTCGGTGGCGCCGAACCGCTCCTTCATGATCCGCGCCCACAGCCGCCGCGCCGCCCGGAACTTCGCGACCTCCTCGAACAGGTGCGAGTGGGCGTTGAAGAAGAACGACAGCCGCCCGCCGACCTCGTCCACGCCGAGCCCCGCGGCGCGGGCCGCCTCCACGTACGCGATGCCGTTGGCGAGGGTGAACGCGATCTCCTGCACGGCGCTCGAGCCGGCCTCTCGGATGTGGTAGCCGCTGATGGAGATCGTGTTCCACTTCGGCAGCTCCGCCTTGCAGTAGGCGAAGGTGTCGGTGGTGAGGCGCATCGACGCCGCCGGCGGGTAGATGTAGTTCCCGCGGGCGATGTACTCCTTGAGGATGTCGTTCTGGATCGTGCCGCGCAGGCCGCGTGTGTCGACGCCCTGCCGTTCCGCGACGAGCTGGTAGAGGAGGAGCAGCACGGCGGCGGGCGCGTTGATCGTCATGCTCGTCGACACCCGGTCGAGGGGGATCCCGTCGAACACGCGCGCCATGTCCTCGACGCTGTCGATCGCGACGCCGACCCGGCCGACCTCCCCCGCCGCCAGCGGGTCGTCGCTGTCCAGGCCGAGCTGGGTGGGGAGGTCGAACGCCATCGACAGGCCGGGCGCGCCGTGCGCCAGGAGATAGCGGAACCGGGCGTTCGTCTCCTCCGCCGTCGCGAACCCCGCGTACTGGCGCATCGTCCACGGCCGGTCCCGGTACATCGTGGGGTGCACGCCGCGCGTGAACGGGTAGGCGCCGGGCTCGCCGAGACGCGCCTCCAGGTCGAGGTCCGCGACGTCGTCGCGACGGTACACGCGATGGATCGGGATCCCGGAGTCGGTCTCCCGGCGTTCGGCCTCCTCGGCCACGCTCCCCCCTTCAGGATTCGTGCCTGGACGCCGCCGCGCACCCCCCCAGCCGCTTGCGACGGGTGCGACGCTACCACACGTGCAACCTGCGCCCGTCCACCCGGCTCCGGTGCATCGGCGGCTACAATCGGCCCCGTGAGCGGGCAGATCGCCGTCACCGTCCGTCTGTTCGCCTCGCTGCGCGAGGCGGCCGGCGTGGATCGGCTCACCGTGGAGGTCGCCCCCGGCACCCCGGTTGGGGCCGTCTGGTCGCACCTGCCCGAGTCGGTGCGCGGCGGGGATGAGCCGCCCGGCGGTCTGCGCTACGCCCTGAACCACGAGTGGACGCTTCCCGGCGCGCCGCTGCGCGCGGGCGACGAGGTGGCCCTGATCCTGCCGGTGTCGGGCGGATGATCCAGCTCACCCACGAGCCGATCGACGCGGCGGCGGTGGCGGCCGCGGTGGAGGACCCGGAGCACGGCGGCGCCGTCGTGTTCATCGGCACCACGCGGCGGGAGGCGGCGGACCGGGAGGTCGTCGCCCTCGAGTACGAGGCGTACGAGGAGCTCGCCGTCCGGGAGCTGGAGGCGATCGCGGAGGAGGTTCGCGCCCGGTTCGGCGCGGCCGTCGCGATCGTGCACCGGCTCGGCCGGGTGGAGGCGGGGGAGCCGAGCGTCGTCGTCGCCGCGTCCACCCCGCATCGTCCCGCCGCGTTCGCGGCGTGCCGCTTCGGCATCGACGAGCTGAAGGAACGCGTCCCGATCTGGAAGCGCACCGTCCACGCCGACGGGGACGCCACGTGGGTCGACGGACGCGACGCGGCGACGGTCCGAGGTGGCGGACCCGCGTAGGTCCCTCCCCTCCGTCGACGCCGCCCTCGCGCTGCCGGGCGTTGCGGAGCTCCTCGACGCGGCCCCCCGCGCGCTCGTCGTCGACGCGGTGCGGGCCGCCCTCGCGGACCGCCGTGCGCGCCGCGCCGGCCCGGACGGCCTGGCGGAGGACGTGCGCGCCGCGCTGGTGCCGTCACTCAGGCGCGCCGTGAACGCCACCGGCGTGGTGGTGCACACGAACCTGGGGCGGGCGCCGCTGGCGCGGGAGGCGGTGGAGGCGGTGACGCGCGCCGCCGGGTACGCGACGCTCGAGTGGGACGCCGAGACCGGCGAGCGCGGCTCCCGGCACGTGCACGTCGTGGAGCACCTGCGGGCCCTGACCGGCGCGCAGGACGCGTGCGTGGCGAACACGAACGCGGGGGCGGTGCTCCTCGCGCTCGTCGCGCTCGCCTCCGGGGGCGAGGTGGTGGTGTCGCGCGGCCAGCTCGTCGAGATCGGCGGGGGGTTCCGGGTCCCCGAGGTGCTCGCCGCGTCCGGCTGCCGCCTCGTGGAGGTGGGCACCACGAACCGCACCCGCATCGGCGACTACGCCGCCGCGTGCGGCCCCGCGACCCGCGTGCTGCTGCGGGTGCACCCGTCGAACTTCCGCGTCGTCGGCTTCACCGAGGAGACCGCGCTTCCCGAGCTGACCGCCCTCGCCCGCGACCGCGGCCTTCTCGTCGTCGACGACCTCGGCAGCGGCGCCCTCCATGACGACCCCCTGCTGCACGGCGAGCCGGACGCGCGCGGCAGCGTCGCCGCCGGCGCGGACGTCGCGTGCTTCAGCGGCGACAAGCTCCTCGGCGGGCCGCAAGCCGGCATCGCCGTCGGCTCAGCCGCCGCGATCCGCCGGATGCGCGGCCACCCGCTGATGCGGGCCCTGCGCCCGGACAAGCTCACCCTCGCCGCCCTGGAGGCGACCCTCGCGCTGCACCGTGACCCGGACCGGGCGCGCCGCGCGATACCGGTGCTGGCGATGCTCGCCGCCACCCCCGCGGAGCTGCGCGGACGGGCGGAGGCGCTCGCCGCGGCCGTCGGCGGGGAGGTCGTCGCGACGGTCGGGCGAGTCGGTGGCGGCGCCCTGCCGCTGACGGAGCTCCCGAGCTACGCCGTGGCCCTCACGGACCCGCGCGGCGCCGACGCGCTCGCCGCCGCCTTGCGCCGCCTCGACCCGCCGGTGGTGGGGCGCGTGCACGACGGACGGGTCCTCTTGGACGTGCTGACGCTCACCGACGCCGACGTCGACGCGCTGCCCGGCCTCGTCGCCGCCGCGCGATGACCGGGGCGCCGCTCGTCGTCGGCACCGCCGGCCACGTCGACCACGGCAAGACCGCTTTGGTGCTGGCCCTCACGGGGCGGGACACGGATCGCCTGCCGGAGGAGAAGGCGCGCGGCATCTCCATCGAGCTGGGCTTCGCGCCGCTCACCCTCCCCGGCGGGCGGGTGCTGTCGCTCGTCGACGTGCCGGGGCACGAGCGGTTCGTGCGGCACATGGTGGCGGGGGCGAGCGGTATCGACGGGTACCTGCTGTGCGTCGCCGCCGACGACGGGGTGATGCCCCAGACGCGGGAGCACGTCGACGTGCTGCGGCTCCTCGGCGTCCGCGACGGGGTGGTGGCGGTGACGAAGGCGGACCTGATCGACCCGGACCTGGCGGCGGAGGAGGTGCGCGACCTCCTCGGCGACGGCCCCGACGTCGTCGCGGTGTCCGCCCGGACGGGGGAGGGGATCCCGGATCTCGTCGCCGCCCTCGACCGGCTCGCCGCCCGGCTGGCGCGCCGCACCGCGGGTGGGGCGCCGCGCCTGTTCGTCGACCGGGCGTTCAGCGTCGCCGGGGCAGGCACCGTCGTGACCGGCACCCTGTGGGGGGGCGCCGTCACCCCGGGGGACCGTGTCGCCGTGCTGCCGGGCGGGGCGCGGGGGCGGGTTCGCGGCGTGCAGGTGCACGACCGGCCGGTGGAGGCCGCCACCG
>JBFLWO010000123.1:0-6448 GCA_040757755.1 Actinomycetota bacterium | reverse complement strand
CATCGTCGAACAAACCGGGCGGATCCGCATCGTCACCGGCGGACGCCCCCACCCACGCCCCTTCCTCGACCTCAGCCGCCGCATCACCAGCGGAGGGGAGCAAGGCCTCCTCGGCCTCGCCTTCCACCCCGACCACGCCACCAACGGCCGGCTGTACGTCAACTACACCGACAGGGCCGGCGACACCCGCATCGTCGAATACCGCGTCACCACCAACCGCAACCAGGCGAACCCCGCCACCCGCCGCCAACTCCTCCACGTCCCCCAGCCGTACCCCAACCACAACGGCGGCCACCTCACCTTCGGCCCCGACCGCAAGCTCTACATCGGCCTCGGCGACGGCGGATCCGGCGGCGACCCCCACGACAACGGACAACGCCGCGACACCCTCCTCGGCAAGATCCTCCGCATCGACGTCGACACCCGCACCGGCCGCCTCCCCTACGGCATCCCCCCCGACAACCCCTACGCCGACGGCGCCGGCGGACGCCGCCGCGAAATCTGGCACTGGGGACTCCGCAACCCCTGGCGGTTCACCTTCGACCGCGCCACCGGCGACATGTGGATCGGCGACGTCGGCCAGAACGCCGTCGAAGAGATCGACCACCGCGACGCCGGCGCCCCCGGCGGCGCCAACTTCGGCTGGCGCGCCTACGAAGGACGACGCCCCGGCTTCGGCACCGCCGCCGGCCCCACCATCCCCCCCGTCTTCCAATACACCCACGCCAAGGGATGCTCCGTCACCGGCGGCCACGTCTACCGCGGCCGCCGCGTCCCCACCCTCACCGGCCGCTACATCCTCGCCGACTACTGCAGCGGCCGCGTCTGGACCCTCCGCGCCGAACCCACCCCCGGCGACCCCCGCGAAATCACCCGCACCCTCACCCGACCCCTCACCGGCATCACCAGCTTCGGGGAAGACGCCGACGGCGACCTGTACGCCACCGCCGGAAACGCCGTCTACCGCTTCGGGCGGTAACCGCCGCTCACCCCGGCGCGTCCCACCCCGCCAGAAGCGCCGCCACGATCCCCCGCACCCGCGGCAGATCCCCCGCATCCGCCGCGTCCCGCAACGCCACCAGAAGCTCCGGCGGCCCCGACAGAAGCGCCTCCGACCCCGCCGACGCCCACCGGTGAAGCGCGAAATGCACCACCTGCTCCACCGGCAGCCCCAACCGGCCCGCCAGCACCCGCAACGTCGGCATCGGATCCGCCGCCAGGCTCGCCGCCACCAGCTCCCGGAACCGCCCCCCCGGGTCGAACGACTCAGGATCCATGGGAGAAGCGTGCCCGGCCGCACCCCGCGCCCGCAAGGCGCCCGCCGCCCGGCGAAGCCGTCAGATAGCCTCGCCGACCATGACCTGGTCGCCACCCACCGCCACCCCCGTCACCCCCGGCATCGGGTGGGGCGTCATCCACCTGTTCCTCCGCGCCCGCCGCGAACCCGGCGGCGCCGCCCTCCTCGAGAACCTCGCGGACTTCACCGGCGACGACCCCAACCAGGCCATCCCCTTCAGCGTCCTCGGCACCAAAGCCGACCTCGGCTTCATGCTCCTGTCGCCCGACCTCGACGCCCTCGACCGCATCACCAAAGCGATCCTCGCCGGGCCCGTCGACCCCGTACACTCGTACGTCTCCCTCACCGAGCTGTCCGAATACACCACCACCGAGGACGACGAACGCGCCCGCCTCCAGGCCGCCGGCGACACCGACATCGACGGCAAGCTCGCCCAATGGCGCGAACGGATGGCGCACTACCACGACGCCCGCCTCCACCCCCGCCTCCCGCACCACCGCGTCATCGCCTTCTACCCAATGGCGAAAACCCGGCAGCCCGGGGCGAACTGGTACTCCCTCCCCTTCGAGGAGCGGAAAGAGCTCATGCTCGGCCACGGCCGCGTCGGCCGGAAATACGCGGGCCGCATCCTCCAGCTCATCACCGGCTCCACCGGCCTCGACGACTGGGAATGGGGCGTCACCCTCCTCGCCGACGACCCCGCCGCCGTCAAAGACATCGTCTACGAGATGCGCTTCGACGAGGTCAGCGCCGTCTACGGGGAGTTCGGCCCGTTCTGGACCGGCCTTGTCATGGACGCCCCCGCCCTCCTCGACCGGGTCGGCATCACCCCCTGACCACCCCGTCCGGCGCCCCGCCCGACCCGTTCATCACCAGGCGCCGCTCCACCGGAACAGGGTTCAGCGCCAAGTCGAGCGCCGGGCAATGGCGGTCCACCGCCTCCGCCAGCTCCGCGTAACGCTCCCGCCCCTCCGGCCCGTGCAGCTCCACCACCAGCCGCACCGCGCTGAACCCCGGGCGGGCCGCGCTCAACCCCAGGAACCCGGACACGTCCAGGTCCCCCACCGCCTCCACACGCACCCGGTCCAGGCGCACCCCCAACGCCGCCGCCCACACCCGGTACGTGATCGCCTGACACGCGGCCAGCACCCCCAGGGCCGCCTCCATCGGGCTCGCCCCCTCATCCGACCCGCCCAGCGACGGCCGCTCATCCAGCACCAGGCGGTGCCCGCCGACATCCACCACGCACCGCAACCCGTCCGCCAGCTCCGTGCTCGCGAAACACGAGCGGGCGGCCCGATCCGGCTCGCTGCGCAAGCGGTGAAGGAGGCCGGAAAGGCGTTGGGCGAGCGGATCGACCGGCAAGGGCCCCTCGCAGGGACGCGGGCGGCGATACTACCCCGGACCCGACGGCACGGCGACCCGGGGGGCATGTGAAGGGCCTCACATTCCACGGCAGGCACGACGTCCGCGTCGACGACGTCCCCGACCCCGCCATCCAGGAGCCCACCGACGCGCTCGTCCGCGTCACCCTCGCCGGCATCTGCGGCTCCGACCTCCACGTCTACAACGCCGGCGACCGCTTCGGGTTCCCGCCCGGCACCCGCCTCGGCCACGAGATCATCGGCACCGTCGAAGCCGTCGGCCGCGACGTCACCCGCTTCCGCCCCGGCGACCGCGTCCTGTCGTCCTGCAGCGTCGCCGACGGCGACTGCGTCTACTGCCGCGAAGGCCTCGCGTCCTCCTGCCGGCAATGGTCCCTGTTCGGGTGGGCGCCCCGCGTGTGGCGCCACGGCGGCGACGTGCAAGGCGGCCAGTCCCAGTACGCCCGCATCCCCCTCGCCGACACCACCCTCCTGTCGATGCCGGAGGAGCTCTCAGGCCCCGACCGCGAAACCGCCCTCCTGCCCCTCGTCGACGTCGCCTCCACCGCGATGCACGGCCTCGCCACCGCCCGCGTCCAGCCCGGCATGCGCGTCGCCGTCATCGGCGACGGCGCCGTCGGCCTGTCCTGCGTCCACGTCGCCCACGCCATCGGCGTCGAGGAGATCATCTGCCTCGGCCACCACGACGACCGCCTCCAGGTCGCCCGGCGGCTCGGCGCCACCGCCACCGTCACCACCCGCGACGCCGACGAGATCCGCGACGCCGTGCGGGAACGCACCGGCGGGGAGGGGGTCCACGCCGTCATGGACTCCATCTCCAGCGCCCACTCCATGGCGGCGGCGCACGCCGCCGTGCGGGCCGGCGGCGCCATCGCCTGCCTCGGCATGGACCACTTCATGGGGAACGCCCCGGAGGTGAACTGGTACGACCAGTTCCTCCGCAACATCACCATCACGGGAGGGCTCGTGCCGGGAGGCAAGTACATACCGCGGCTCCTCGACCTCGTCCGGGCCGGCCGCCTCGACCCCGCGCCCCTCCTCACCCACCGCCTCCCCATGGCGGACGCCGCCGACGGGTACCGGATGATGGCGGAGCGGCGGCCCGGCGTCATCAAGGTCTGCATCGCGCCCGGCGCATGACCCTCAACCTCAGGGAACGCCTCCACGCCGCCGGCCAGGGCCACCTCGCCGACGCCCTCGACCGCGTCTCCGGCGACGCGCGGGAACGCCTCCGCGCCGACATCGAGGGCCTCGACCTCGACCTCGTCGCCCGCCTCGTCGACGAGCACGTCCGCCACCCCCACCCGCCGCCCGCCCTCGACGACCTCTAGCCCCCCGACGTCATCACCCTGCCCCGCGACCGCGCCGACGCCGCCCGCGACGCCCGCGCCCGCGACGCCGGGGAGGAGCACCTGCGGGCCGGGAAGGTCGCCGCCGTCCTCCTCGCCGGCGGCCAAGGCACCCGCCTCGGCTACCCCGGCCCGAAAGGCGACTACCCCGTCGGGCCCGTCACCCGCCGCACCCTCTTCCAGGTGCACGCCGCGAAGGTCGCCGCGCTGCGCGCCCGCTACCACCGCGACCTGCCGTTCCTCATCATGACGTCCCCCGCCACCGACGAGCCGACCCGCGCCGGCTTCGAAGCCGCCCGCCACCACGGCCTGCCCCGCGGCAGCGTCCGGTTCTTCACCCAAGGCACCCTCCCCGCCGTCGACCGGCACACCGGCGCGATCCTCCTCGACGCCCCCGACGCCCTCGCCCTGTCCCCCGACGGCCACGGCGGCCTGCTGCGCGCCCTGCGCCGCGCCGGCCTGCTCGACGAGCTCGCCGCCGCCGGCATCGAGACCCTCCTCACCTTCCAGGTCGACAACCCCCTCCTGCACCTCGCCGACCCCGTCTACGTCGGCCACCACGTCCTCGCCCGCTCCGAGATGTCGAGCCTCGCCGTCCGCAAGACCGGGCCGGCGGAACGCATGGGGGTCCTCGCCCGCAGCGGCGGACGCACCCTGCTCGTCGAGTACAGCGACCTGCCGGACGAGCTCGCGCAACGCCGCGACCCCGCCGGGGACCTCGTGTACTGGGCGGGGAGCATCGCGGTGCACTGCATCGAGACGTCCCTCGTCGAGCGGATCACCGGCGGCGGGCGCGACCTGCCGTACCACCGGGCCGTGAAGAAGGTGCCGTACGTCGACGGCGACGGCCGCCGCGTGCAGCCCGACGAGCCGAACGCCGTGAAGTTCGAGGCGTTCGTGTTCGACGCCCTCCCCTTCGCCGAACGCACCATGACCCTCGAAGGCGCCCGCGGCGACCAGTTCTCCCCCATCAAGAACGCCGACGGGGAGGACTCCCCCGCCACCGCCCGCCGCGACCTCACCCGCATGTACGCCCGGTGGCTCGACGCCGCCGGCATCCCCGTTCCACGCGACGCCCACGGCGAGCCCGCCCACCCCATCGAGATCGACCCGCGGGTCGCGACGGAGCCGCAGGACCTCGCCGGCATCACCCCGCCGCCCCTCGACGGGCCCATCGTCCTCGCCCCCTGACCGGGGGCCCGCGGGCCGCTACCCGCGCAGCTCGGAGGGGAGGGCGAACACCACGCCCTCGGCGCTGGGGTCCTCCTCGCCGCCGCGCCGGAACCCGTGGGCCTCCAGCGCCGCCGCCACCTCCTGCACCAGCACCTCCGGGGCCGACGCCCCCGACGTGAGCGCCACCCGCGACGCCGCCTCGAGCCACGCCGGGTCGATGTCCGCGGCGCTGTCGATGAGGTGGCTGCGCGACCCCGCGGCCCGCGCCACCTCCACCATCCGGTTCGAGTTCGACGAGTTCACGGACCCCACCACCAGCACCAGGTCCGCGCCGGCCTGCACCGCCTGCTTCACCGCGTCCTGGCGGTTCTGCGTCGCGTAGCAGATGTCGCTCGACCCGGGCGACTGGAGGCGCGGGAAACGCCGGCGCAGCACGTCGACGATCGCGGCGGTGTCGTCCAGCGACAACGTCGTCTGCGTCGTGAGCGCCACGTTGTCCGGGTCCGGTACCTGCACCGACTCGGCCTGCGCGAGGTCCTCCACCAGGATCACCCGGTCCGGGGCCTCGCCCCGCGTGCCGATCACCTCGTCGTGGCCGTCGTGGCCCACCAGCAGCACCGTCGCGCCCTTCGCCGCGTAGCGGCGCACCTCCGCGTGCACCTTGCTCACCAGCGGGCACGTCGCGTCGATGACCCTCAACCCCCGCCGCGCGCAGTTCTCCCGCACCGACGGCGCCACCCCGTGCGCGGACAGGATGATCGTCGCCCCCTCCGGCACCTCCTCCTCGCTCGCCACGAACACGGCGCCGCGGTCGGCGAGGGTGCGCACCACATGCGTGTTGTGCACGATCTCACCGCGCACGTACACGGGGGGGCCCTGCTCGTCGAGGACGCGCTCCACCGTCTCGATGGCCCGGTCGACACCGGCGCAATACCCGCGGGGAGCGACGAGGGTGACGCTTTCCACGCGCCCACCCTAGCGGACGTCCGGCCCCCCGAGCCACGAATCGGGCAGCATGCCGCGGTGCGCACCGACCTGGCGACCGTCGAGCTCGGCTCCGGCCCCGCGGTGCTCCTCGTCCCCGGCTGGGGCGGGTTCAAGGAAGGCTGGGGGGACCTGCCCGCCGGCCTCGCCGCCGCCGGGTTCCGCGTCGTCGCCGTCGACCTCCCCGGCGTCGGCGGAAGCCCCGCGCCGCGGTGGTTCCGCCACACCCCCGACGCGTACGCTGGCGCCCTCCTGCCGCT
>JBFLWO010000122.1:0-6487 GCA_040757755.1 Actinomycetota bacterium | reverse complement strand
CCGCCGTCGCCAGCGCCGCCGCCCCCACGATGACGAGGGTGAGGGACCGCGCCTCGCGCCGGTCCGCGGCGTCGGGCGCCGCCGCCGGCCACGGCGCCGCCGGCGCCTCGCCCGCCGCGAGGTACCCGTCGAGGGCCCGCAGCACCTCGTCCGCCGCCCGCTCCGGGTCGTCGGACGTTGCGAGGTCGGTGAGCGCGTCGACCACCAGGGCGCGGCGGGCCTCGCGCTCCGCGCGGGAGGGCATCTGCGGCGCCTCGCCCATCGTGGAGAATCGTACCGGCCTGTCGGGCCCGGCACGCCCTGCCGCGCCGGTCGGCGGCACCCCCCGGTATGCGAGAGTGCCGGGGTGAGACCGACCGTGATGGTGGTGGGGGGCGGCGGACGGGAGCATGCGCTGGTGCGTGCCCTCGCGCGCTCCGCCGAGCACCCCCGCATCGTGTGCGCCCCCGGCAACGCGGGCATCGCCCTGGACGCCGAGGTGCGCGACGTGCGCGCCGACGACGTCCCCGGCCTCGTCGCCGCCGCCCGTGCCGCCGCCGCCGACCTCGTCGTCGTCGGCCCCGAGGCCCCCCTCGTCGCCGGGGTCGTCGACGCGATGCGCGCCGCCGGCATCGCCTGCTTCGGGCCCGGCCGCGACGCCGCCCGGCTCGAGGGCAGCAAGGCCTTCGCGAAGGAGGTCATGGCCGCCGCCGGCGTCGCCACCGCCGCCGCGCGCACCGTCACCGACCTCGCCTCCGGCGTCGCCGCCCTCGACGCCCTGGGCCTGCCCGTCGCGATCAAGGCGGACGGGCTCGCCGCCGGCAAGGGGGTCGTCGTGGCCCGCACCCGGGCGGAGGCCGTCGAGGCGCTCGAGGCCTGCCTCGTCGACCGCGCCTTCGGCGACGCCGGCTCGGTCGTCGTCGTCGAGGAGGGCATGACCGGCCCGGAGGTGTCGCTGCTCGCCGTCTCCGACGGCCGCAACGTGGCGCGCTTCCCCGCCGCCCGCGACTACAAGCCGATCGGCGACGGCAACACCGGGCCGAACACCGGCGGCATGGGGTCCGTCTCACCCGTCGCGGACATCCCCGACGACCTCGCCGACCGGCTCGTCGACGAGGTGCACCGCCCCGTCGTCGCCGAGATGGCCCGCCGCGGCACCCCGTTCACCGGGGTCCTCTACGCGGGGCTCATGATGACCCCCGACGGCCCGCGGGTCCTGGAGTTCAACACGCGGTTCGGCGACCCCGAGACGCAGGCGCTCCTCCCCCGCGTCGACGAGGACCTCCTCGCCCTGCTGCGGGCCGCCGCCGCCGGGGAGGTGCCGGACCGGCCGGTGCAGGTCACCCCCGACGCGTGCGTCGCCGTCGTCCTCGCCGCCGCCGGCTACCCCGGCACGCCCCGCGCCGGCGACCCCATCACCGGCCTCGACGAGGCGGAGGCCCTCGGCGCCCAGGTGCTCCACGCCGGCACCCGGCGGGACGAGGCCGGCCGCATCGTCACGGCGGGGGGCCGCGTGCTCGCCGTGAGCGCCCTCGGCCCCACCGTCGCCGACGCCCGGGAGCGGGCGTACGCCGCCGCGGACCTCGTGCGGTTCGACGGCCGCCAGATGCGCTCCGACATCGCCGCCGGCCTGGGCGCGGTGCCCGCGTGATCGGCCGCTACTCCCGCCCCGAGATGGCGGCGCTGTGGACGGAGGAGGCGAAGCTCGGCCGCTGGCTCGAGGTGGAGATCGCCGTGTGCCGGGCGTGGGCGGCGCGGGGCGTCGTCCCGGCCGAGGACCTCGCGACGATCGAGCAGCGCGCCGCGTTCACCGTGGAGCGCACCCGCGAGATCGAGCGCACCACGAACCACGACGTCATCGCGTTCCTCACCGACGTCGCCGAGCACGTCGGGCCCGCGTCCCGCTGGGTCCACTACGGCATGACGTCGTCCGACACGCTCGACACGGGGATGGCCCTGGCGCTGCGCCGCGCCGGCGACCTCCTGCTCGCCGAGCAGGCCGCGTTCACCCAGGTGCTGCGCGACCGGGCCCTCGAGCAGTGGGACACCCTGTGCGTGGGCCGCACCCACGGCGTGCACGCCGAGCCCATGACCTTCGGGCTGAAGCTCGCCGGGCACGCGTTCGAGAGCCGCCGCAACGAGGAGCGCCTGCGCACCGCGTTCGCCGAGGCCGCCGTCGGGAAGCTGTCCGGCGCCGTGGGCACCTACGCCACCCTGCCCCCCGACCTGGAGGCGGACGTCCTCGACGCCCTCGGCATCGCCGGGGAGCCGATCGCCACCCAGGTCGTCGCGCGGGACCGCCACGCCGCCCTCGTCGCCGCGCTCGCCGTCGCCGCCGCGAGCCTCGACCGGCTCGCCACCGAGGTGCGGCACCTGCAGCGCACCGAGGTGCGGGAGGCGGAGGAGGCCTTCGGCGCCGGCCAGAAGGGCAGCTCCGCCATGCCGCACAAGCGCAACCCGATCACGGCGGAGCGCATCTCCGGCCTGTCGCGCGTCATCCGCGCCAACACCGTCGCCGCCCTCGAGGACGTCGCCCTGTGGCACGAGCGCGACATCTCCCACAGCTCCGTGGAGCGCGTCATCCTCCCCGACTCCACGGTCCTGCTCGACTACCTGCTCGCCACCACCCGCCGGCTCGTCGAGGGGCTCGTCGTGCGGCCCGAGCGGATGCTGGAGGTGCTCGCCGGGTCCCGCGGCCTCGTGTTCTCCCAGCGGGTCCTGCTCGACCTGGTGGAGCGCGGCCTCACCCGCGAGGAGGCGTACGCCGTGGTGCAGCGCAACGCGATGCGCTCCTGGGACGAGGGCGCCGAGTTCCGCGACCTGCTCGCCGCCGACCCCGACGCGAACGGGCTCCTCGGCCCGCAGGACCTCGACCGGCTGTTCGACCCGCGGTGGTACACGCGACACCTGGGGGAGGTGCGGGAGCGGGTGGAGGCGCTGTGAGGCTCGTCCTCCGCGGCAAGGTCCGCGATGTGCACGACGCGGGCGACGGCCGCCTGCTGCTCGTCGCCAGCGACCGGATCTCCGCCTACGACGTGATCCTCCCCACCCCGATCCCCGACAAGGGGCGGGCGCTGACCGGCCTGTCGGCCCACTGGTTCGCCGAGACCGCCGACATCCTCCCGAACCACCTCGTCTCCACCCGCGTCGCCGACCTTCCGGGCCTGCCGGAGGGCGCCGACGCCGGGGAGCTCGCCGGGCGCGTGATGCTCGTGCGGCGCCTGGAGATGCTGCCGGTGGAGTGCGTCGTGCGCGGCTACCTCGCCGGGTCCGGGTGGCGCGACTACCTCGACACCGGCGCGGTGTGCGGCCACCGCCTGCCCCCCGGCCTGCGCCAGGCGGACCGCCTGCCCGAGCCGATCTTCACCCCCGCCACGAAGGCGCACGAGGGGCACGACGAGAACGTCACCTTCGACGACGTCGCCGACATGATCGGGCGGGAGTCGGCGGACGAGGTGCGCCGCGTCTCCATCGCCCTGTACGAGCGGGCGGCGGAGCGGTGCGCCCGGGCGGGCATCATCCTCGCCGACACGAAGCTGGAGCTCGGCCGCGACGCCGACGGCCGGCTCGTGCTGGGCGACGAGGCGTTCACCTCCGACTCGTCCCGCTTCTGGCCGGCGGACCGCTACGCCCCCGGGCAGAGCCCCCCGTCCTTCGACAAGCAGTACGTGCGGGACTGGCTCGACACCCTGGACTGGGACCGCACCCCGCCCGGCCCGGAGCTGCCCGCCGACGTCGTCGCGGGCACCCGCTCCCGCTACATCGAGGCGTACGAGCGGATCACCGGCCGCTCGTTCGACGACTACCTGAAGGAGACCGGATGACCCGCGTCGTCGTCACCGTCATGCCCCGCGCCGGCGTGCTCGACCCGCAGGGCCAGGCGGTGCAGGGCGCGCTGGGCCGGATGGGCTTCGACGGCGTCGCCGACGTCCGCATCGGCCGGCGGATCGAGCTGGAGGTCGCGGGGGACGACCCGGCGGGGGAGGCGCGCCGCATGTGCGAGGAGCTCCTCGCGAACCCCCTCATCGAGGACTACGTCGTCGAGGTCGAAGGATGAGCGTGGACGGCGCGGCGGACCGCCCGGTGGTCGCGATCCTGCGCTTCCCCGGGTCCCTCGACCACGACAGCGCCCGGCGCGCCGTGGAGGGCGCCGGCGGGAGCCCCGTGTTCGCGTGGCACACCGACACCGCCCTGCCCGCCGGCACGCGCGGCGTCGTCCTGCCCGGCGGGTTCAGCTACGGCGACCACCTGCGCTGCGGGGCGATCGCGAGCCGCGCCCCGATCATGGCGGCGGTTCGGCGCCACGCCGCGGAGGGGGGCCTCGTGCTGGGGATCTGCAACGGCTTCCAGGTGCTTTGCGAGGCCGGGCTCCTGCCGGGGGTGCTGCGCCGCAACGCGAGCCTGCGCTTCATCTGCCGCCAGGTGGACCTGGACGTCGTCGACGACGCCACCCCCTGGACGGCCGCGACCCCGGCGCCGCGCACCCTGTCGATCCCCGTGAAGCACAACGAGGGCGCCTGGTTCGGCGACCCCGCCGACGGGCGCGTCGTGCTGCGCTACCGGCAGAACCCGAACGGCGCGGTCGACGGCGTCGCCGGCATCGCGAACCGCGACGGCAACGTCCTGGGGCTCATGCCCCACCCGGAGGAGGCGTGCGACCCGCTCCTCGGCTCCACCGACGGCCGCGGCCTGTTCGCCGCCCTGGTGGCCGCATGAGCGTCGAGACCCCCCTCCACGTCCAGCTCGGCCTGACCGACGCGGAGAACGACCGCATCCACGAGCTCCTCGGGCGCGCGCCCACCGACCCCGAGCTCGTCATGTTCAGCCTCATGTGGAGCGAGCACTGCTCCTACAAGCACTCGAAGAAGCTCCTGCGGGGGCTGCCCACCACCGGCCCGCACGTGCTGCAGGGCCCCGGCGAGAACGCCGGCGTCGTCGACGTCGGCGACGGCTGGGCGGTGGCGCTGAAGGTCGAAAGCCACAACCACCCGTCGGCCGTCGAGCCGTTCGAGGGGGCCGCCACCGGGGTCGGCGGCATCGTCCGCGACATCATGGCGATGGGGGCCCGGCCGGTCGCGCTGCTCGACTCGCTGCGGTTCGGGCCGCTCACGAGCGCCCGCAGCCGCCACCTGTTCACCCGCGCCGTCGCCGGCATCGGCCACTACGGCAACTGCATCGGGGTGCCGACCGTGGGCGGCGAGGTCGCCTTCGAGGACTGCTACGAGGACTCGTGCCTGGTGAACGCCATGTGCGTCGGGGTGCTGCGGCCCGGCGAGCTCCTGCGCTCCGCCGCCCAGGGGCCGGGCAACGCCCTCGTGCTGATCGGCAACCGCACCGGCAAGGACGGGATCGGCGGGGCGAGCGTGCTCGCGTCGGCGGAGCTGTCGCACGACGACGCCGACAAGCGCCCCAGCGTGCAGATCGGCGACCCGTTCACCGAGCGCAAGCTCATGGACTGCTGCCTCGACCTCGCCCGCCACGGGCTTCTCGTCGCGCTGCAGGACCTCGGCGCCGCGGGCCTCACCTCGTCGTCCAGCGAGATGGCGAGCAAGGGCGGCGTCGGCCTGCGCATCGACCTCGACCGGGTGCCGCTGCGCGAGCAGGGCATGGCCCCCGCCGAGATCCTCGTGTCGGAGAGCCAGGAGCGGATGCTCGCCGTGGTGGAGCCCGGGCGGGTCGCCGAGGTCGTCGCCCTGTGCGCCCGCTACGAGCTGGACGCCACCACCATCGGGGAGGTCACGGACGACGGCCGCCTCGTCGCCGTCGCCGACGGGGAGGTCGTGGCGGACGTGCCGGCGCGCCTCCTCGCGGACGACGCCCCCGAGTACGACGTGCCCCTGACCCCCGCCCCGGCGCCCGCGCCGCTCGACCTGGACGCGGTGCCCGCCCCCGCCGACCTCGCCGCGGCGTGGCTCGCGCTTCTCGCCCACCCGAACGTGGCGAGCAAGCGGTGGGTGTACGAGCAGTACGACCACCTCGTCGGCGCGAACACGGTGCGCCGCCCCGGCGGGGACGCCGCCGTGGTGCGGCTGCCCGACACGGGCCGCGCGATCGCCCTCACCACCGACTGCGCGGAGCGCCACGCCCAGGTCGACCCGCGCGGCGGCGGCATCGCGTCGGTGTGCGAGGCCGCCCGCAACCTCGCGTGCACGGGGGCGCGTCCCCTCGCCGCCTCCGACTGCCTGAACTTCGGGAACCCCGAGAAGGGCTCCACGGGGTGGCGGCTCGCCGAGGTGATCGCCGGGATGGCGGACGCGTGCCGCGCCCTCGGCGTGCCGATCGTGTCCGGGAACGTGTCGCTCTACAATGAGAGTCCAGGCCGGATCATCTACCCGACGCCGGTGGTGGGCATGGTGGGCGTGATCGAGGACGCCGCGGCGAGCGTCGGGCAGGCGTTCGCCGACGACGGGGACGTCGTCCTCCTCGCCGGGGGCGGCGAGCCCCTGCTGGACGGCAGCGAGATCCTCGGCCGCGCCGAGGGGTCCCCCGCGCGTCCTGATCCCGCCGG
>JBFLWO010000121.1:0-6494 GCA_040757755.1 Actinomycetota bacterium | reverse complement strand
CCGCCTCGTCACCGGGGCCCGCCGCGCCGTCGTGCGCCTCCTCACCCCCGTCATCGCCGACCTCATCTCCCAGATGGAACGCGACCGCCACCGCCAGCGCGCCGAGATCGCCCGCCTGCAGGAACGCGTCGCCCGCCTCGAAGCCGAGGCCCGCGACCGCGACCGCGCCCCGGAGGGCTGACCCGCAGGTGCGCGTCGCCTTCGTGGTCCAGCGGTACGGGCCGGAGGTCGCCGGCGGCGCCGAGGCCCTGTGCCGCCGCACCGCCCAGGCGCTCGCCGACGCCGGCGACGACGTCCACGTCTACACCACCACCGCCCGCGACTACCTCACGTGGGCGCCGCACTACGACGAAGGCGTCACGCAGGACGGCGCCGTCACCGTCCACCGCCACGCCGTCGACCCCCCCGACCCGCACCTCGCCGCGGACCTCGCCCGCATGCTCGCCGTCCGCCCCGACCAGGACATCGAGGCCCGGTGGGCGCGCGCCCAGGGGCCCGTCACCCGCGGCCTGCTCGCCGACCTGCAGGGCGCCGCCCGCCGCCACGAGGTCGTCGCCCTCTGGACCTACCTGTACGCCACCACCCAGCTCGCGATGCCCCTCGTCGCCGACCGCGCCGTCCTCGTCCCGCTCGCCCACGACGAACCGATGCTGCGCTTCGGCATCACCCGCGGCGTCGCCCGCCTCGCCCGCGGCCTCGCGTTCCTCACCCCGGAGGAACGCGAGCTCGTCGACCACGTCCTCGGCATCGGCGACCGCCCCCACGCCATCGTCGGCGCCGGCATCGACCCCCCGCCGCCCGGTGACCCCCACCGGGCCCGCCGCCTGTTCGGCCTGCCGCCGCGCTTCGCCCTGTACGTCGGGCGCGTCGACGGCGCCAAAGGCGTCGACGCCCTCGTCCGCCACCACCAGGCCTACCGCGACGCCCGCGGCCGCGGCGACCTCGGCCTCGTCCTCGCCGGCCGCCCCGCCGGCGACCTGCGGCTCCCCGACTGGGTCATCGCCACCGGCTTCGTCGACGAGGCCGCCCGCGCCGACCTGTACGCCGCCGCCGACGTCGTCGTCCTCCCCTCCCCCTGGGAGAGCCTCTCCCTCGTCGCCCTCGAGGCGTGGCAGGCGCGCCGCCCCACCCTCGCCTACGCCCGCTCCGACGTGCTCGCCGGCCAGACCGCCCGCAGCGGCGGAGGCCTCCTCTACACCGGCGCCGACACCTACGCGGAGCAGCTCGCCCGCCTCGCCGCGAACCCCGACCTGCGGGGCGAGCTCGGCGACGCCGGCCACGCCTACGCCCTGCGCCACACGTGGCCCGCCTGCGTCGACCGGTGGCACGACCTGCTCGACCGGGTCCGCCGGCCGCTCACCGCGGCCGCCGCGCCCCCGCCCGGGGGTCACGGCAACGCCAGCCCCGCCTGATAGCGCTCCACCGTCTCGGCGTCCAGGTCCACCACGATCGGCTCCGTCACCAGGAGGTCCCCCGCGCGCGCCTTCAGCGCCGTCACCAGGTAGTCGTCCACCAGCCACTCCAGGGACGGCGCCACCTCCGCCACCACCCGCAGCGCCGTCAACCCCCCGCCGAGCTCCCGCCGCTCCCCCACCCGCGGCGCACGCAGGAACCGCCCGCCGCCCGCCGGCGCCATCGACGCGACGTCCGCCACCACCCTGGCCAGCCGCTCCGGATCCCGGGTCACGAGCCGCACCTGCATCGCCCGCCACCCCCTCGGCACCCGCCGAACCCCGGTGATCTGGCCGTTCGGCACGTGGCACACGTCCCCGTTCAACGCGTGCACCACGGTGGTGCGCACGCCCAGCTCCTGCACCACCCCCGCGATCCCGGACGGCTCCAGCCGCACGTAGTCGCCCACCCCGTACTGCCCCTCGAACAGGATGAAGAACCCCGCGATCACGTCGGTCAAGAGCCGCTGCGCCGCGAACCCCAGGACCAGCACCACGAGGGCGCCGCCGCCGACCGCCCCGACCCCCCCGCCGCCGGCCAGCACCACGGCGATCGCGATGAGCGCCGCGACCGCCACCGCGTACCGCCCCGCCGTCACGACGAGCGCCGCCGCGGTGCGCCGCTGACGCGCCCGCGGCATCTCCGCCCCGCGCGCCCACCGCTCCCCCACCCGCGGTCCGACGCGGGTGAGGACCGCCAGGATCACCACCGCGGCCGCCACCACGAAGGCGGCGAAGATCAGGCGGCTCCCCCAGTCCGGCAGGCCGAAGATCGCGGGCGCGACCGGCATCACGCCACTATACGCACGCGCATCCGGGCGGCCCGGCCGCGGTCCTGCCGCGACCGGGCGGGCCCGCGACGCCTACAGGACCGGCAGGTACCGCTGGATCTCGTAGGGGGTGACCTGCACGCGGTAGTCCTCCCACTCCTCCCGCTTCAGGTCCACGTAGCGGGTGAAGATGTGCTCCCCCAGGGCCTTCAGCAGAAGCTCGCTCTTCGCACCGATCTCGATCGCCTCCCCCAGGGTCTCCGGCAGGGCGTGCACCCCGGCCCGCTCACGCTCCTCGTGCGTCAGCTCGTACAGGTTCTTCTCCATCGGGGGCTCCAGCTCGTACCCGTTCTCGATGCCCTCCAGCCCCGCGTGCAGCAGGCACGCGAACGTGAGGTACGGGTTGCAGGCGGGGTCGGGGCACCGCAGCTCCGCCCGGGTCGCCTGCTCCTTCCCGGGGTGGTACAGCGGCACCCGCACCAGGGCGGAGCGGTTGCGGCGGCTCCACGCGATGTACACGGGGGCCTCGTAGCCGGGCACGAGCCGCTTGTAGGAGTTCACCCACTGGGCGAACACGCAGCACAGCTCCCGGGCGTGGCGCAGCAGGCCGGCGATGAAGCTCTTGCCGACGGGGGAGAGGAAGTACTCGTCGTCCGGGTCGAAGAACGCGTTCTGGTCGCCGCGGAACAGGCTCTGGTGGGTGTGCATGCCGCTGCCGTTCTCCCCGAAGATCGGCTTCGGCATGAACGTGGCGTAGAAGCCGTGGCGGTGCGCGACCTCCTTCACCACCGTCCGGTAGGTCATCACGTTGTCGGCCATCCGCAGCGCGTCCGCGAAGCGCATGTCGATCTCGTGCTGGGAGGGGCCCACCTCGTGGTGGCTGTACTCGACCCGGATCCCCATCTCCTCCAGGGCGAGGACCGTGTCGCGGCGCATGTCGCTGGCGGCGTCGAGGGTGGTGAGGTCGAAGTAGCCGCCGCGGTCCACCGGCTCCGCGCCGTTCGAGCTCATCAGGATGAAGTACTCGAGCTCCGGCCCCAGGTAGTAGTGGTCGAACCCCATGGCCTCGGCGCGGGCGAGGGCGCGCCGCAGCACGTACCGCGGGTCCCCCTCGTACGGGCCGCCGCCGGGTACCCGGATGTCGCAGAACATCCTCGCCACGGCCCGCTCCCGCGGCCGGTACGGCAGGATCGTGAACGTCGACGGGTCGGGCATCGCGATCATGTCCGACTCCTCGATCGCGTTGAAGCCGGTGATCGAGGAGCCGTCGAAGCCCATCCCGTCCTCCAGGGCCCCGTGGATCTCCTCCTTCGTCACGGCGAAGCTCTTCAGCTGGCCGAGCACGTCGGTGAACCAGAGGCGGATGAACTTCACGTCCCGCTCCTCGATGTGAGCGAGAACCTCGTCCTTGGTCACGGCGACCCTCCTGTGCGTCGTCAGGGGACGTGCTGACACTAGCCGGGCGCGGCGTCCAAGACGACGACGGCCCCGCCGCCGATCCGAAGATCGGTGACGGGGCCGCGTCTTCGCCCGGGGACGACCGGCGGGCTACTTGATGAAGAGGACCTCCGAGTACTTCGGCAGCGGCCACAGGTCGTCGGCCACCTTCCCCTCCAGGCTGTCGGCGATCGCGCGCACCTCGTCCATCGCGCCGAGCACGGCGTCCCGCATGTAGGCGGCGTGCTCGAGGATGTCCTTGTGCGGGTGGTTGTCCGCGGAGTTCGCGGACTCCAGGGCCTTGATCGCGTCGACGAACGACGTCACCTCGGACTCCAGCTCCGCGGCGAGGTCGTCGAGGCCGGCGGCCTTGATCTGGCCGAGGTACCGGACCGCGGCGGGCAGGAGCATCGTGCGGGCCATGCCGCGGGCGGTCTCCGCCTCGATGTTCACCCGGGTGATGTACTGCTCGACGAACACCTCGTAGCGGGCGCGAAGCTCCCGCTCGCTGAGGACGCCGTAGTTGCTGAGCAGGGCGATCGACTCGGCGGTGACGAGCTGCGGCAGGGCGTCCGGGGTGGTCGCCAGGTTCAGCAGGCCCCGCTTCGCCGCCTCCTTGTGCCAGGACGCGGAGTAGTTGTCGCCGCCGAACACGACCTGGCGGTTCGCCTTGTAGCTCTTGGCGATCACCTTCGGGATGACGGTGTCGACGTTCTTCGCGCGGCCGGAGCCCATCGCGGCCTCCACGTCCTCGCACAGCGCGTCGATCGCCTCGGCGACGATCGTGTTCAGCACCGTGTTCGGGAAGCTCGGGCTCATGCTGGACCCGAGGGCCCGGAACTCGAACTTGTTGCCGGTGAACGCGAACGGGCTGGTCCGGTTGCGGTCGCCGGCGTGCAGCGGCAGCGGCGGCAGCACGGGGGTGCCGAGGCCGAGGAACGAGCCGGCCTTGCCCTTGCTGGTCTTGCCGTCGGCGATCGCGTCGAAGACGCGCTCGAGGTCCTTGCCGAGGAAGATCGAGATGATCGCCGGCGGGGCCTCGTTCGCGCCGAGGCGGTGGTCCTGGCCGGCGCTCGCGATGGAGGCGCGCAGCAGGCCCTGGTGGGTGTTGACCGCCTGGATGACGGCGGTGGCGAAGAACAGGAACTGCAGGTTGTCGTGCGGGGTGTCGCCGGGCTCGAGCAGGTTGTGCCCGGTGTCGGTGCCCATCGACCAGTTGTTGTGCTTGCCGGAGCCGTTCACGCCGGCGAACGGCTTCTCGTGCAGGAGGCACACGAGGTCGTAGCGCGGGGCGACGGCCTGCATGACCTGCATGCAGAGCTGCTGGTGGTCGGAGCCGACGTTCGAGTTCTCGAACACCGGGGCGATCTCGTACTGGGCGGGCGCGACCTCGTTGTGCCGCGTCTTCACGGGGATGCCGAGCCGCTGCAGCTCGCGCTCCGTCTCGAGCATGCAGGCGAGGACGCGCTCCGGGATGGAGCCGAAGTAGTGGTCGTCCAGCTCGTGGCCCTTCGGGGGCTTCGCGCCGAACAGGGTGCGGCCGCAGGTGACGAGGTCGGGGCGCTCGTAGTAGAAGTGCTTGTCGATCAGGAAGTACTCCTGCTCGGGCCCGACCGTCGTGAAGACGCGCTGGGTGTCGGTGTCGCCGAGCAGGCGCAGGGCCCGCAGCGCGGACTTCGACAGGGCGTCCATGGAGCGCAGCAGCGGGATCTTGTGGTCGAGGGCCTCACCGGTCCACGAGGCGAACGCGGTGGGGATGCAGAGCACGGCCCCGTTCGGGTTCTCCATGATGAAGGCGGGGCTCGTGGGGTCCCACGCGGTGTAGCCGCGGGCCTCGAACGTGGCGCGGATGCCGCCGGTGGGGAAGCTCGACGCGTCCGGCTCGCCCTGGATCAGCTCCTTGCCGGAGAACTCGGCGAGGGCGGTGCCGTCACCGGTGGGCCCGTAGAAGGAGTCGTGCTTCTCGGCGGTGATGCCGGTGAGCGGCTGGAACCAGTGGGTGTAGTGGGTGCATCCCCGCTCCAGCGCCCAGTCCTTCATCGCGGATGCGACGGCGTCGGCGAGGGCGGGGTCGAGTGCCTCGCCGCGCTCGATCACGCTCTGCAGCTGGCGGTACACCTGCTTCGGCAGGCGCTGGCGCTGCTCGATCGGCCCGAAGACGTTCTGTCCGAAGATCTGCGCGCCGGGGGTCGTCAGGTCGCCGGGGTCGATGGTGGAGCCGTTGGGGCTCCACTGTACGGCGGCGACGTTCTTGTGGCGGACTCGTGGCATGCGGTCGTCCCTTCTTGGCCCTCCCGTCACCCGGCGTCGGGACGGGTGGGCGGTGCGAGTGTCAGCCTGTGCGGCCATACGGCTGCACGGACGCGCGAGGCGCGCGCGTCCGCGACCTTACGCCGCATCGGGACGCGCCGTCTTACGACATCGGGCGAAACGCCCGCCGGGGTCGTTTGTACTGCGGGAGAAAACGTGTGCCGCGGGCGGTCGCCCGCTTGACCCCCCGGGGCGGCCCCCGCATCCTTGGTGAATGGTGAGCGTGGATACCACTGCGGATCCGACGGGGGAGACCGCCGCGACCGGCGGCGACCTCCTGCTGTCGGACGTGGTCGCGCTCCCGGCGCTGGCGGGGGCGCGTGTCGTGCCTCCGCGGGCGAAGCTCGACCGGCGCGTGCGGGCCGTGGCGCTCGCCGACCCCGACGCGCCCGCCGAGGAGGACGCGCTCCTGCTCACGGCCGGGGCGCCGCCCGACCCCCTGCCGGACGGCTGCGTCGCCGTGGTGTGCCGTACCGCGCCGTCGGCGGCGGTGGGGGTGCCGGTCCTCGTGCTGCCCGCGGGGGCG
>JBFLWO010000120.1:0-6512 GCA_040757755.1 Actinomycetota bacterium | reverse complement strand
GCACCTACCCCCGCGGCCAGGACGACACGATCGGGAACGGCCGCACCGGCCCGCCGCCCCCCGGATGGATCTCGAAATGCACGTGCGGCGACGTGCCGCGCGCATCCCCGCTGTCCCCCACATACCCCCCGACCGTGCCCGCCGACACCGACGCCCCCTCCCGCGCCGCCGGCGCGAACGACGACAGGTGCGCGTAGTAGAAGGCGGTGCCCGCCGAGTCGCGAAGCCACAGACGCCACCCGCCCATTCCGTTCCACCCCACCCGCGACAACGTCCCGGACGCCACCGCCACCACCGGCGTGCCGTACGCGGCGAACAGGTCGATCCCCTCGTGGACCCGTCCCCCCGGGCGGGAGAACAGCCAGTCGTCGCTGAACCGCGTCGGGCCGTTGATCGGGAACACATGCGACACCCCGGGGGGAAGCGACACCGACCCGCCGCCGCCGCTCACCGGCCGCCCCGTCTCCTGCTGCGCCTTCGCCGCCGCCAACCGCGCCAGCCGCGCCCGCTCCGCCGCGAGCGCGCGACGCAGATCCGCCCGCGCGCCCGCCACCAGGCTCCGCTGCCGCGTCACCAGCGCCGCCACCCGGCGGCGACGCTCCGCCGCCCGCGCCGCCGCGACCCGCGCCTCCTCACGGTGACGCACCTGCTCCTGCCGCAGGTCCGCCAGCCGCGCCCGCCGCCGCCGCATCCCCTCCACCATCCGCGCGTCGAACCGGCTCACCTGGTCCAGCACGTCCACCGTCGCCGTCGCCCGCGTCAAGCTCCGCTCCCCCAGCAGGATCTCCGCCATGGTCGGCTCCCCCCGCTTGTAGAGGAGGACGAGGCGCCGCGCCATCAGGCGGCGCGTCACCCGCAGATCCCGGCGCGTCACGACCAGGTCCCGCTCCGTCCGCACGAGGGCGCCGCGGGCCGCCTCCAGGCGATCCACCGCGGCGTTCGTCTCCGCCGCCGCCGCGCCCGCCTCCGCGTCGAGCCGGGCGAGACGCTCCTGCATGCGCGCCACCTCCGCCCGCGCGGCACGCACACCCGGCGCGGCAGCCGCGGGCACCGCCGTGACACACGTCGCGGCGACGAGCGGGACCAGCAGGCGGCGGGCGGCGACGGGGAGGCGCACGGCCCGCGGACGTTAGACGAAAACCCCCGCACACCCGCATCTTCACCGTCACGACGCAACGCGGCCGTTGCGCGGACGGCGCGCGTGCAACGCGCGTCGCGCCGGCTACTCGACCTCGTCGCGCAGCAGGTCCATCAGCAGGCCGTCGCGCCACGAGCCGTCGGGGGCGCGCTCGTACCGGCGCATCACCCCCACCGGACGGAACCCGACCCGCCGGTACGCCCGCACCGCCCGCTCGTTCTCCACCGCCGGGTCGATCGTGAGCCGGTGGTGGCCGCGGTCGGCGAACAGGTGGCGTGCCAGGGCCCGCAGGGCGTCCGGCCCCAGCCCCCGCCCCTGGAACTCCGGGTGAAGGCTCAGGTCGATCCCCGCGTGGCGGTAGTCCGGGTCGGCCTCCTCGTAGTACATGATGAGCCCCGCGACCCGGCCGTCGCACTCCACCGCGAACACCACGGACTCGTCGTCCGGCGCGATCAGCTCGCGGCGCACCCGCTCGATGTCGAAGCGCCCCCACCAGCGCGCCACCTCCGGGTACGCGAGCATCTCCGCGAACGCCTCCGCGTCCGCCGCCGCCGCCGGACGCAACGTCACGCGCTCGCCGTGCAGCACGGGACCGGTCGCGGTCACCCGCCGACCCCCGCCGTCGCGACCGGGCACAGGGCCCGAAGCCCCGGGCACCCCCCGCAGAACGGCTGCGGAGTGACCGCCGCCGGGGCGTCCCCGCCCGCGCGCACACGGTCCAGGGCGGCGCGCACCTCCGCCTCCAGGGCCGGGGCGTCCGACGCGGCGAACACCGCGGTCACCGGCTCGTCCGGCGCCTCGCACAGCACCCACCGGCACTCCACGCGCGGGTGCCCGGCGCGCAGCGCCACCAGCCCGTACACGGCCTGCTGAAGCCGGAAACCGGCGGCCAGCGCGTCGCGGTCCCACCCCTCGAGGGCGTGGGTCTTCCAGTCCACCACCAGCGCCCCATCGCCCTCCTCCACCAGGAGGTCCATGAAGCCGGTCAGGAGCACGCCGTCGACCATCGTCGCGAACGGTAGCTCGGCGCGGGCCCGACCCTGCGCGATTCGGCCGGCGAGCGGCCCCGTGACGACGCCCGCCACCAGCCGCTCCGCCCGCGCCGCCTGATCGGGGGACGCGGGAAGCCCCGCCTCCACGGCCATGGCCGCCGCCCACCCGCCGGCGGGCGGCGGGCCGCCCCACACGTGCCGCTCGAGCGCGCGGTGCACCAGGTGCCCCACGTCCGCGCCGCTCCACGGGGCCGCCCCCGCCGCCGGCGCCCGCACCGCGACGTCGGGGAGGCCCATCTCCACCTGCAGCCGGTAGCGGCGCGGGCACGTCGCGTGCAGCGCGAGGTCGCTGTAGCTGAGCCGCGCCCCACGCACCCGGTCGGTCGACGGCGCCGCCGGCGCCGGTGGCGGGTCCGGTGCGGACACCGGCACCGGCAGGGGCGGCAACGGCAGGTGGTCGGGCACCGGGGCGGCCGGCAGCACGTGCCCCTGCACGCGCACCTCCCCGTCGCCCGCCGCCACCACCCCGGGGGTGTCCCACGGCACGACGTCGGCGAGGAACCGCGCCGCGGTGCCGCTCCCGGGCTTGCGCCCCACGACCGCGACGTGCCGCTCCGCGCGCGTCACCGCGACGTAGAGGAGCCGCCGCTCCTCCGCCTCCTGCGCGGCCAGCGCCTCACGCTTCAGGGCGTCGTAGCCGAGCGCCTCGACGTTGTCGCGCTCCCCATGGCGCTGCAGCGCGATGCCGGCGGCGCCGTCCCGGCCGGCCAGCACAAGCGGCATGTGCCGCTGCGGGCCGTGGCTCGTGTCGGCGAGCACCACGCACGGGAACTCCTGGCCCTTCACCGCGTGGATCGTGGCGAGGCGCACCGCGTCGAGGTCGGGGTCGACGAGCACCGCCTCGCCGGGGTCCTGGTCCAGGGCGGCGCGCTCCTCCATCGCCCGCAGGAACGCGCCGAGGTGCGGGCCGCGCACCGCCTCGAAGGAGGCGGCCTCCCGCACGAGGCGCCGCAGGTTCGCGAACCGGCGGGCGCCGTCCGGCATGCCGAGGCCGGCGAGCTCGTACCCCGCCGTCCCCACCGCCTCCTCCACGAGCCCCGCCAGGCCCAGCTCCCGCCTTCTCCCCCGCAGGCGCTCCACCGCGTCGGCGAGCGGGGCGCACGCCGCGACCCGGCGCACCGCGGGCCACAGCGGCGCGCCGTCCCCCGCCGCGACCCGCACCGCGACGAGGTCGTCGTCGCCCGCCGCGACGTACGGGGAGGCGAGGACGCGGACGAGGGCGAGCTCGTCGCGGGGGTTCTCGACGAGCCGCAGGAGCGCCAGGGCGTCGGCCACCTGGTCGTGCGCGAAGAACCCCCGCCCCGCGACGAGGTGCACCGGCACGCCGCGTCCCTCCAGGGCGGCGCGGTAGTCGTCGACCTGCGTCAGGGCGCGGAACAGCACGGCGACGTCCCGCCACCGGTACCCGGCGTCGCGCAGCCCCGCCACGACGTCCGCGACGACCTCCGCCTCCTGCGCCCGCGTCGCCCCTCCCTCGGACGACGCGACGACGTGCACCTCCACCGGGGGGTCCGCGAGCGGTGGGGCACCGGGGCGCGGCGACGCGGCCGGGGCGAGGCGCGTCACACCGGACTGCCCGTCCAGGATCGGCATCAGGATGCCGTTCAGGGCGTGCAGGAGCGGCGGCTGGCTGCGGTGGTTGTCCGCCAGCACCGCGTGCGTCGACTCGGCGGCGCGGGCGATGAACCGGTCCGGGTCCGCGTGGCGGAACCCGTAGATCGACTGGGCGGCGTCCCCCACCACCACCGTCCGCTCCGCCCCGAGCAGGTCGAGGATCTCGTCCTGCAGGTGGTTGGCGTCCTGGTACTCGTCCACGTACACGCGCCGGAACGCGTAGGGGGAGCCGTTGCGCAGCACCCGCCGCGCCGCGAGCTGGAGGTCCTCGAAGTCCAGGGCCCCCCGCTCCCGCTTCATCCGGGCGTACGCGCGGGCGAACAGGTCGAAGAAGGCGGCGAACCCGGTGAGCTGGCGGTGCGCCTCGCGGTCGGCGGCGAGGCCGTACAGCTCGTCGACCGCGGCGTTCATCTCCGTGCACAGGGGCTTCAGCGCCGCCGTGCACGTGAGGCTCGCGCGCGGCTTCGCGTCGGGAAGCTCCAGGGTGTCGGCCAGGTCGGCGGCGGCCGCGGCGGCCTCCCGATGCGTGTCGCGGGCGTCTCCGTGCGCCAGCACCGCGGCGGCCGTGTCGCGCACCTGCTCCCGCAGCCCGGCGGGGATCGGGGCGGGGGCGGGGACGGTGAGCCGCGGCTCGTCCCAGCCGGCGGCGCGCAGCCGGTCCAGGGCGGCGCGGGCCGCGGTGCGCACCGGCTCGGCGCTCCACGTGCAGGCGAGGAGGTCGTCGAAGCCGGGGTCGGCGCACGCCTCCAGCGCCTCGTCGAGGGCCGCCTCCACGAGGGCGGCGGCCTGGTCGCCGGCGAGCTCCCCGAACCCCGGGTCGACGCCGGCGGCGAACGGGTGCTCCCGCGCGATGCGCGCGCACAGGGAGTGGAACGTGCCGATCCACGCGGCAGACGGGTCGAAGCTCGCCCGGTCGGGGCCGCGGCCCAGGGCGGCGTCGCCGAACCGCTCCCCCAGACGCGCCAGCAGGTGCGCGGCCGCCGCCGTGTTGTAGGTCGCGACGAGGATCTCGTGCAGCGCGATGCCGTCGCGCTCCACGTCCCGGAACACGGCCTCGGCCAGCAGGGTGGTCTTGCCCGACCCGGCCCCGGCGGTCACCGCGACGCGCCGCCCGGGCGCGGCGAGGGCGCGCTCCTGCTCGGGGGTGGGCGGCCTCACCGCCACAGCACACCGTGCCCGCAGTTGTCGTAGCAGCCGCCCGCCGGCGGCGCGCCGAGGCGCCCCTGCCGCACCCCCTCAACCGCGGCGGCCGCCGCCGCGACGGCCTCGTCGACGAGGCGGCGCCACTCGTCCTCCGGCACCTCCACGCCGGCGGGGGGAGTCGGCGTCCACGGCATGTCGGCACGCACGCGCCCCGCGAGACGGGACTTCGTGATCGGCACGTACAGGCCCCCGGCGCTGTCGCCGCCGATGCCGCGCGCCACCGCCTCGGCGTAGAGGGGAAGCTGCAGGCGGGTAAGGACGTTCGCGTCGTCCATCGACGCGCCGCTGCGCTTGTAGTCGATGGCGACGACCGCCCCGTCCCGGCGGTCGATGCGGTCGGTGCGGCCCACGAGCGTGGCGCCGGGGACGATGTCGTCGCGGCTCACCTCCACCTCGAAGTCCCACGGCTCCATCACCGGCTCCAGGGCGCGTTCCCGGGCCAGGAGGTCACGCACGTGCCGTTCGATGCGGCGCAGGAACGCGTCGTGGGCGCGGCCGGGCCGGGACGGCGGCAGCTCCGCGGCCGTGGCCGCCACCTCCTCCTCGACGGCGCCCAGGTAGCGGGCCAGGGCGGCGTCGTCGCGGCAGGCGCCGGCGCCCTCGTCGCGCATCCTGCGGTACAGCCGCTCCAGCACCCGGTGGGCGAAGGTGCCCTCCGCGCGGACGTCGAACGGGGGGGCGAGCTCCGCGGGGCGCAGGACCCGCTCGTGAAGCCACGCATACCGGCAGCGCAGGTACGCCTCGAGCTCGGTCACGCGGAACTCCCGGCGCATCGCGAACGGCGAGCCGTCCGGGAACCCCATGGGGCGGCGGCGGCGGGCGAGCGCGGCGGCGAGCTCGCCGGGCACGGTCCCCCCGGCGGCGGCGACGGCGCGCAGCGCCTCCCGTCGCGTGGTCGCCTGCGCCGGGTCCTCCGCGATCTCACCGCGCCCGCCGACGCGCCGCACCGCGTCCGCCGCGATTCCCGTGATGCGCACCGCCTCCGCCCAGTACGGGGACGGCGCCAGCTCCCGCCCGTCGTCGTCGACGAAGCGGCGCACCAGCACCAGCCGCTCCCCCGCCGCCGCGACGGCCTGCACGAACCGCAGCCGCGCCTCGTCGGTGCCCTCGGCGCGGGCGGGGAGGCGGTCGCCGAGGGCGGCGCGGACCGGGCCGAGGAACGCGTCGGGCGCGGGGCGCCCCGGGATGCCGGCGCTGTCGAGGCCGGCCACCGCGACGACGCGCAGGCGGCGTCCGCGCAGCCCCGCCGGGTCGGTGACGAGCAGGCCGTCGGCGGGGCCGTCGTCGTCGGGGAACGTGAGGTCGGCGAGGAGGCGGCCGATCTCCCCGCGCGGCAGGGGACCCCGCGGGCGGGTCGCGGGCTCCGCGGCGGCGGCGTCCGCCAGGTCCTCCGCGAGGCCGCCGAGGGCGAGGAGCGCACGCATGTCCCGCCGATCCGCCCGGCCCGCGTCGCCGCCGGCGCGCGCCAGGGCCCGCCACCCCGCGTCGAGCAGGGCGGCGACCTG
>JBFLWO010000119.1:0-6535 GCA_040757755.1 Actinomycetota bacterium | reverse complement strand
AAGCCCTGCGGCGCGGGTGGCGCCACCTGGGCCTGGATCTCGCGGACGCGGGCGAGCACCGCGGCCACCCCGGGGGGCTCGATGGAACCGACGCTCACCCCACCCGCATCGGCCGCCGCCGCCGGGACTTGACGGGGGCGCGCCGGGGCGTGGTCCGGTGCTGCGCTCCGGAGGCCCCGTCGGGGTTTGACGCGCGGAAGCCCGCCGGCCCGGACGCGGGGAACGCCGGCCCCGGGAATGCACCCGGGGACTCGGCGGGGCGCCGCGGCATCCGGCGGGGCCTCGCCGCCGCCGGCCGGCGCTTGCGGACCCCGCGGACGCGGACATAGGCTCCGGCGGTGCGCCGCGTCGCTCCCCTCGTCATCGCCTGCGCCGCCCTCGTCGCCGGCTGCTCGTCCGGCGACGGGTCCGGCGCGGCGACGGACGGGACGGACACGAAGCCCAGCGACGCCGCCGTCGCCGCCTACATCGCGGAGATCACCCCCACCTTCATCGGGGAAGAGGTCGACGAGAGCCGCTGGCTCCAGAACGGCCTCATCGTCTGCGGCTTCAGCGACGAGACCCTCGCCCGCACCCGCATCGAGGACCTGGAGCGCGACAACGAGCGCACCGTCCGCACCGCGGCCGCCGTCCGGCACCTGTGCCCGGAGCGGCTCGACGTGATCGACAACCCCACCCGCTACATCACCGGGTAACGGCGCCGCGGCGTCGAGGATTCGGTCCTCCGCCGCCGCGGTCGCCTCCGCGCGGGTGACCATCCGGTGAGGGCGCCGGCGCTCGACGCGAGATTCCATGTCGGTTGGATGTGGAAATATTCTGCGCCTGAGCAAGGGGACCGGACTGCCGGTTGGGGTCCGTGGCGCCCGGAGGCGCGGTCGCGGAGCCCGCGAAGGGGGCCGGCCGGGAGCCCAAGCCCCTTCTCGAACCCAACCTCAGCCACTGCACACGCCCCGCGCGGGCGGCCCGGGCATCCGGCCCGGCCTGAACGGAGGAACCTGGAATGGCACGAACGGCACGACTGCTGGCCACGGCCGCCGTCTTCGGAGCGGCGGCGGGCATCACCCCGGACGTCTCGCTCGCCCACTCGGTCCCGACGGCCGGTCTGGAGCAGCTCACGCTCGGTGTCGCGGTGTTCGGCGGTGGGGAGGTCAAGGGAATCGTCTCCGCCGCCCAGGAGGGCCGGCGCCGCACCGCGACGCTGTCGATCTCGGTCATGGGCGTCGGCGGAGGCGTCGACGACGCCCGACAGGCACCGCCGCTCTGGAACTACCGGGTGGTCGGAAGCGGGCAGCCCTGTTCCGCACGCCACAAGGGCCCCGCGGTCTTCACCGTCGACAGACAGGCCATGCAGGACGTCTTCGTGACGGAGCTCGTGCGCACGAGCGGACCGCTGAGCCGCGCCAAGAGCGCCCGCATCCTCCTCGTGGCGGCGGACGGCACCCGTCGGCACACCGCGTGCCGGCCGTTTCGCGTCGCGGTCCAGTACATTGGCGGCAGCGTGGAGGGGACCGGCATCTGAGCCGCACGGGCCTGAGCCGTGAGAGGGCTCCCGAGCCCGGGCGGAGGCGGCCCGCGGGGAGATGCCGACGCCCCCTCGCTCCGCAGGCGCCCGAAGTGGCCGCATCGCGCGCCCGGCGCTCCGTTCCCGACAACCCCACCCGCGACACGACCGGGTAACGGCGCGGCGGCACCGGCCGCACGCCGCCCGCGACGGCGTCGTCAGCCCCGCCCGGGCGGTGGGGGCGCAGTGTCGATCAGCCCCTCGACGGCCTGCGCGGCGGCGGCGGCACCTCCCGCCCTGCGGTAGCTCTCGGCGATGCGGCGGGCGCCGTCGTGGCAGTGGATCGCCTCCCTCACCGCGGCCCGCAGCCGCCCGGGGCTCAGGCGTCTCGCCGGAAGGCGGGTCCCGGCGCCCGCCAGCTCGACGCGACGGGCGACCTCGAACTGGTCGCGCCCGAAAGGCACGGCGCACACCGGCACGCCGCGCGCGAGGGCCTTCTGGGTGGCGCCCATGCCGCCGTGCGTGACCGCGCAGATGGCGCGATCGAGAATGGGACCGTGCGGGGCGAAGGGCAGGACCCGCGCGTTCTCCGGGGGGGCGAGGCCGCGCGATCCGTCGGACGGAACCGTGGCGACGACATGGACCGGCTCACCCGCGAGCGCGTCCAGCGCGCAGCGCGCGAGCCGGCCATCGTCCTGGAACTCGGAGGATGTGGTGACGAGCACGATCGGCCCGTCCACCTCATCGAGCCAGGCCGGGGGCGCGACCGGCGGGTCCCAGTCGCACGGGCCGACGAGGCGCACGTTCGCGGGCCAGTCGGCGCGCGGGTACTCGAACGGCTCGGCGGTCAGGGAGAGCACGAGCGGCGGCGCCAGGAACAGGTCGGCCGCGCAGCCCACAGGTGGCACGCCGACGCGCCGGCGGACCTCGTTCACGCCCGGACGCATGATCCGCTCCAGCGAGCCGAGCACGACCGGGCGGAGCACGCCGTCCCGCAGCCGCCCTGCCGGCCCCCGCGCCGGGCGGAGCCCCGGCCCGAACGGCGGCGCGTCGCGCGAGGGCAACGGGAGCGGGTAGGGGCACCAGGAGGCCCAGGGACCACCCCAGGCCTCCGCGACGGCGAGCGCCCCCCAGGCGTTGACGTCGATCAGAAGCGCGTCGGGTCGCACCTCCTCGATGGCGCGCCGCAGATCGCCCGCATCGTGCTCCGCCCGCCGGCAGAACACGCGCACGGCCCGTTTCTGGGCGCCGAGCGGCGTCCGGGCGATGTAGTCGTCGTGAGGCATCCGCTCGATCGCCCCGGCGATCGCCGCGGCGTCGAAGCCACGCGCGCGCATCGGCTCGACCTGCGAGGCGAGCGTCCGCAGCGCGACCTCGTGCCCCCTCCGGAGGAGCTCGTCCAGGATCGGCGTGACGGGGAACAGGTGCCCGCGCGCGGGCGACGTGTAGGCGAGCAGGCGGGCCATCAGCGTCCGTCCAGAAGCCCCTCGAGCAGCTCCAGCAGGGCGAGCTCGGTCTGGCGGCGGCTGAGGCCGGCGTCGCGCCGCAACAGCTTCCAGGTGTAGACGTCGCAGATCGCGACCAGCTGGGCGAGGCGCCTGCGCCGCTCGACGCCCGTGCGGCCCTCCAGGGCGGAAGGGAAGACGCGGGCGCACCAGTCGCGGTGAAAGGCCCGACCGCGGTCGGCGAGCTCGCCCAGGGCGGGGACGCGCTGCTCCTCCGCCAGCAGCCTGAGGACGCGGTCGCCCATCTCCTCGTAATGGTCGACGAGCACCCGCACGGCGCCGCGGGGGTCGCCGACCGGCGCCTCGTTGCGCTGGCGGCCCACCCGCTCCGCCTCGCGGTCGGCGGCCGCGGCGAGCAAGCCGTCCCTCCCGCCGAAACGGCGGATCACCGTCTGCACCGTCACCCCCGCCCGGCGCGCGACCTCGTCCAGCGGGGCCTGTTCGCCCGGCCGCTCCCAGAACAGCTCGACCGCCGCGTCGAGGATGCGCTCGCCCGTCGCCGCGGCCGCCTCCGCGCGCGCGACCATCCGGTAGGCGCGCGGCTTGACGCGAGATTCCATATTAATTAAGTTAACTCGAAATACTGGGCCGGACAAGGGGGAGGATATGGTCCGAAGGACAGGACTGCTGGTGGCAGCGGCCGCCGTGGGAATCGCCGTCGCGATGCCGGCGACTGCGCCTCCCCGCGCGACCGGCGCCGCGAAGTCATCGGCGCTCGACCTCGCGGTGTTCGTCGTCTCGCGGGGAGAGGTCACGGGGATCGTCTCCGCGGTCCACCGCGGAGAGCGGCGCTGGACGAGCCTCCACGCCTCGCTCCACGGGCTGACCCCCGGGAGGAAGTACCGCGTCGTGGTGAGCCGGCGCGCCTGCTCCCGGGCGGCCGGGATCCCGATCGGCTCCCGGGCCATCGACCTCGACGCGCAATCCCCCACCGACGTGCTGATCTCGTCGGGGTTCGAGATCGACGGCCACGAGACCGTGCACGGCGTGCTGCGCGACGCGCGGAGCGTCCGCATCCTGAACGGCGACACCGGCACGCACGAGGTGAGCTGCGCGTCACGGCACGCAGGCAGGCTCGCCGGCAGCGTCCTGGCGCAGGGGGAGGTCCGGGGGATCGTGGCCGCCGCCGAGCGCGGGCAGCGAACGGCGCGGCTCTCGGTCTCTCTCCACGGCCTGAGCCCGGACGCCCGCTACCGCGTATTCGGGAGCAGAAGCCCCTGCACGATGCGCCACAAGGGCCCCGCGAGCTTCGTCTACTCGCACTCGCTGGGCGGAGGGATCTTGGGAGCCCAAGACGTCTTCGTGACGGAGCTCGTGCGCACCGACGGCGGGCTGAGCAAGGCGAGGAGCGTGCGCATCGACGAGGTCGCGACGGACGGCACCTCCACGCAGAAGGCGTGCCGGCAACTTCAGCAGTGGGGCGCGAGCGAAATCGATCTCAAAGAACCTCCTCTCTGAGCCACCACCCGCCCGGCACTGGACCCGCCCCAGGCGCCACGCCCGGGCTTGAACGGAAGGAAGGAACATGACACGAAGGGCACGCCTGCTTGTCGTGGCGGTCGCGCTTGGAGCGGCGGTCGCGCTTGGACCGGCGGTCGTCATCACCCCGGACGCCGCGCCGGCCGCCGGAGGCCGTGGGGTCACCGCGCACGACCGGCCGGAGCCCAAGCTCACGCTCGGTGTCGCGGTGTTCGGCGGTGGGGAGGTCAAGGGAATCGTCTCCGCCGCCCAGGAGGGCCGGCGCCGCACCGCGACGCTGTCGATCTCGGTCATCCGCGGCGGTGGAGGCGTCGACGAGGCCCGCCAGGCACCGCCGCTCTGGAACTTCCGGGTGGTCGGAAGCGGGCAGCCCTGTTCCGCACGCCACAAGGGCCCCGCCGTCTTCACCGTTGACGGACAGGCCATGCAGGACGTCTTCGTGACGGAGCTCGTGCGCACGAGCGGACCGCTGAGCCGCGCCAAGAGCGTCCGCATCTCCCTCGTGGCGGCGGACGGCACCCGTCCGCACACCGCGTGCCGGCCGTTTCGCGTCGCGGTCCAGTATCTGGGCGGGACGGCGGACGGGACCGGCATCTGAGCCGCACCGCGCCCTGCCGCGCGGGGAGCAGCCGGCGCCCGGCGGGGAGGCGGCTGCTCCCCGCGGTGGCGGTGCCGCGTCCGGCACCGGCCCCGTGCGGCCGGTCACGCAGGCGCGAGGCCCAGCTCTTCCCGCCACGCCGCCGCGCTGCCGACCCCCACCTCGTCCGGCACCGCGAGCGAGTAGTGCTGGTGCAGCAGGCGGAACACGCCGTCGTCCTCCCGCCGCAGCACCGCCGTCATCCGGGTCCTCACGCGCAGACCGTCCGGGAGCACGATCGCCGGCTCGTCCACGGCCCACCCCATCCCGCCGTCCGCCCACGCCCGGATGTCGCCCGCCTCGAACACGACCCCGAACCGCGCGTTCTCGCGCACCGACTCCAACCACTCCGCACGCCCGCCGCCGATCCGCTGCGTGCCGATCACGAACACCGACTCGTCACCGCAGATCGTCGCCGCCGTCCCCTCCACGTCACCCGCGCTGAGCCGCTCGTAGAACCGCGCCACCGCGTCCCGCACCTCCACCGACGCCTGCATCACCGCCCTCCCCGGTTCGGCCCGGCGTCCGCCGGGACAGTTATTCTCAACGAGAGTAATTGTCCGGGAGAGCCGGTGTCAACGGATCTGAGCCCCATCTCGTACGCGGTGCTGGCGCTGGTCGGGCGCAACGGCGCGTCCGGGCCCGAGCTCGTGGAGATGGCCACCCAGGCGGGCCCCCTGTTCTGGACCGGGGGCGGGAGCCACGTGCTGAGGGTCGCGCGGCAGCTGGCCGCCGCCGGGTACCTCGCGGCGCGCACCGAGCCCGCGAAGACGCGGCCACGGACCGTCTTCGAGATGACGCCGGCGGGGCACGCCGCGTTCCGCGAGTGGTTGGCGCGCCCGTCGACCTACCCGCGCATCCAGCACGAGGCGGCGATCCGGCTGTTCGCCTCCGACCTCGGTGACGGCGACGCCGTCCTCGCGAGCCTGCGAGCGCTGCGGGAGGAGCTGCCCGCCCTGGAGGCCGTGTGCGACATGTTCGAGGAGCGCGCCCGGGGCATCCCCCACCGCACGAGGGCGATCGTGCTCGAGCTGTCCCTCGCCCGCCGGCTCGTCCAGGCGCACCGCGAGTGGATCGACGAGGTGGAGGCCGAGCTCTCCTCGCCGGACGCACGCGGCCCAGCGCCGCGACACCCGCCCGACGCACCCGGCTGACACGGCCCCCGGGCCACGAGCCCGGAGCCGCGGCGTCACATCACGCTGCGCGACACCGCGAACACGACCGCCATCACGGCGAGAAGGAGCGCCGGCACCCGCCATCCCCCGGTGCGGCGGCGCAGCCGCACGAGCATCGGGACCATCGCCCCGAGGGCGACGAGGCCGAACAGCCACGTCCCGGTCGCGCCGGCGAGGAACGCGCCGCCCGCCACGAGCCCCACGTGGTGCAGCAGGTGCGGCGCCATCGCGCCCAGCC
>JBFLWO010000118.1:0-6575 GCA_040757755.1 Actinomycetota bacterium | reverse complement strand
CCGCACCCCCCGCCGCCGGGGCGGGGCCCGCCGCGTCGACGCCGCGGTGGTACACGCGGGCGGGCGCCCTCACCGCCGGCGAGCTCGCGGACGAATGCCGGGCCCGCGGGGTGCGCCTCGACCGGGCACGCCGCGTCTACTGGCAGGCGGAGGGGGTGTTCCCGCGGCCCGAGGTGCGGCGGCTCACGCGGCCGCAGGGGCGGGGCGGGGCCCGCGGCTACTACCACCGCGACGCCCCCGACCTGGCCTGGCTCGTGGACTTCGCGCTGCGCCGCGACCACCCCGTGAAGACCGGGCCGTGGCGGGCCTCCACCGCGGACCTCGCCGCGCTCCTCGCCGGCTGGTGGGCGGAGGCGGACGCCGCCGCCGACCCCCTCTCCGCGGAGCGCGCCTTCTACGAGCGCGTCCGTGTCGCGAACCGCGGCGCGCAGGCCACCGGCGGCCTCGCGGGCCTCGCCCCCCACCACCGCCCCGTCATCCCGCCGGGGCAGGAGCGGGTCGAGCCGGGGAGGGAGCGTGACGCCGAGAGCGTCACCGCCGGCGTCGTCGCGGCCCTCGCCGACGACTGGCTGGCGCACCACGCGGAGGAGCCGCCCCCCGACCGGCTCGTCGTGTGGTTCCGGGTGGAGCGCTGCGGGCCGGACGGCTGGCGGATCGTCGACACGGGGGCGCGCCGCACCGCGCACGACCCGGCGGGGCGGCGCCACGGCGGCGGGCCCGGCGGGCAGGTGTCACCGCTGCCGGCGGCCGGCACCGGCACGTAGCCGGGGCCTCAAGTGCCGCGCCCGGCAACATCTGCCCTGTTCTGGCGGCTGCAGAGCACCGCCGGATTCCCCGGTGACTCACCGACCGAGGCGGGGGGAGCGTTGTCCTCGGCTCGGCCCGTACTCCCGGTACGGGCCTCGCCTGCGTCCTCGTCCGGCGGGCTCTTCGCTCGCCAGAACGGGGCGAACGTTACCGGGAGCGGCACTAGATCAGCCCCTGGCGGCGGCCCTCGGCGACGGCGGCGAGCTGCGAGTGGCAGCGCAGGCGCGCGAGGATCGCCCGGATGTGGTTGCGCACCGTCACGGGCGCGATGCCGAGCGTCAGCGCGACGCCCTTCACCGGCGTGCCGTCCGCGAGGAGCCGCAGGATCTGCAGCTGCCGGCCGGTGAGGGTGACGAGCCCGTTCGGGCTCTCCGGGGGCGCCTCGTCGCGGAACATGTGGATGAGGATCGCGTCCTCGCCCTCCGACGTGAGGGCCACCGTCGACATCGTGACGCGACGGCGCCCCGCGGCGGTTCGGATCAGCACCCGGCGGCACGGCACGTCCCACCCTTCGCGGGCGAGCCGCGCCCCCGGGCACCCCGGGTGGCACACCTGCTCGCCGTTCTCCGCGACCGCGTCGAGCACCTCCCAGCACGGCCGCCCGACCGCGTCCCAGCCGGGGATCCCGGTCAGCTCCTCCAGCGCGGAGTTCCAGCTTTGGATCGAGAGGTCCTCCCCGAAGGAGAGGAGCGCCTCACTCGATGTCGGCCGCACCGCGATCACGGACGGACATGGTCCACGGTGCGCGGAATGGCCGCATCCGGGCCTCCCCGGGTTCCCGATTGCGGGTTCTACGCACCTTCCGCGGCGGGCGGCGCCTGGCCCGTCGCCGCGGACGGCCGAGGCCAGGGGCGCACCAGCACGGCGGCCGCGGCGTCGGCGTCGAGGTCGCGCCGCACCCCGTCGACGGCGACCGCCATCCCCTCCGCCCGGCGGTCGAGCACCTCGACGGCCCCGCCGGGAACGAGCCCCGACGCGCACAGCCGGGCGAGGAGCTCGCCGTCACGCTCGGCGAGGGCCACCACCGTGGCGGTTCCGCCGGGAAGCGACGACAGGGCGACGACGTCGGCGAGCTCCTCCGCGTCGCGCGACGGGTCGAGGGGCCAGCCGTGGGGGCACCGCTCCGGGCCCGTGAGGGTGGATGCGATCCGCTCCACCATGCGCTCGTCGAAGCCCTCGCGGATCTGGGCGGCGAGGCCGTGCGACTCGGCGATCGTGTAGTCGAACACGTCGGTGAGGAGCCGCTCGATGACCCGGTGGCGGCGCACCACGGTGCGCGCGGCCTCCTTCCCCGCCTCGGTGAGGAGGATCTCCTTCCCGGGGCCGCGGGCGATGCGCCCGTCCGCCTCGAGCCGCGCCAGCATCTCGCCGGCGGTGGGGCGCGACACGGACAGGACCCGCGCGACGTGCGACGCGAGGGTGGGCTGGTCGGCGACGACGGTGCCGCACGCCACGAGCGGGGTCGTCAGCATCGAGATCGCGTAGAGGTAGTCGTCGGGCGTGTGCCAGCGGCGCTCCCCCGCATCGATGGCGGGCGGCGGGTCGGGGCGCCGGTGCGACCCGCGGGCGGGGGTCCGCCGGGCGATCGCCTCGAGCCGCGCGACGACATAGGCGAGGATCTCGTCCCGGTCGGCGTCGGCGGCCGCGTCGCCCGCGACGAAGGCGTCGAGACGCACCGTGGTCGCCGCGACGCCGCGCGCCTCCAGGGTGCGGCTGGCGCAGCCGGAGCCGCAGCCGTCGATCGCGATGACGCCGTCGGCGTCGCGGGCCGCGGGGAGGTCCTCCAGGCGCGCCGCGACGTCCTGCGCGAGACGCGCGGACGGTGTCGCCCCCGGGCAGGGCACGACGTGGACCGGAGTTTCCTTGCTCGCCAACTGGCTCCTCCCGACTGATGGTAGCCGCGCCGCCCACGGCACGGGTGATCCGAATTGATCATTTCTCCACGCCGGAGACGAATGTAAGGTCGACCTCATATGTGTGGGCGTCCCTCCGGAGGCATGGGGTGAGCACCTGTCACCCCCCCTCCGAGACGCCGGTGGCGGGGGACGGCGGGGTCGCCCTGGTGGGCCACCCGAACGTCGGGAAGTCGGTGCTGTTCCAGCGCCTCACCGGCCGCTACGCCGTCGTGTCGAACTACCCGGGCACCACGGTGCAGGTCACGCGGGGCACGGCGCGGCAGCTCGACGGCGCCGCCGTGATCGACACGCCCGGGGTGATCGCCTTCCCGCCGCGCACCGAGGACGAGCACGTCACGGCGCGGGTGCTGCTGAACGAGCCGCTGCGGGCCGTCGTCCAGGTCGGCGACGCGAAGGGGATGCGCCGGACGCTCCTCCTCACCCTTCAGCTCGCCGAGATGGGCGTGCCGATGGTGCTCGCCCTGAACATGATGGACGAGGCGGGCGCCCGCGGCGTCGCCGTCGACCAGGCCCTCCTCGAGGCGCGCCTGGACGTTCCGGTCGTGGCGACGGTCGCGACGCGCGGCCAGGGCGTCGACGGGCTCGTCGCCGCCGTGCGGCGGGCACGGGCCCCGAAGCTGCGGCTCGACTACCCCGCCCCGGTGGAGGCGGCGATCCGCGACGCGGAGGGTCACCTGCCGGACGCGCCGATCGCCCGGCGCGCCCTCGCGCTCCTGTGGCTGAGCGGCGACGAGTCCGCCGCCGCGTGGCTCGACGCGCACGCCGGGGAGACGGTCCGCATGGAGCTCGCCGCCGTCCGGGAGCGGCTCACCGAGACCCTCGGCGAGCCGGTGTCCGAGGTCGTGCAGCGCGCCCGGCTCGACCGCGTCGAGGCGCTCGCCCGCGACGTGGTGCGCCAGTCGACGGGGCGTCGCGGCGGCGTCGCCGCGACGCTGGGGCGGATCACGACGCACCGCGTGTGGGGATGGCCGTTCCTCGCCGCCGTCCTCTACGGCATGTACTGGTTCGTCGGGGTGTTCGGGGCGGGGCGCCTCGTGGGCCTCGTGGAGAACGACCTGTTCGGGGAGGTCGTGAACCCGTGGGTGAGCGGCGTCGCGAGCGACCTTCTGCCCGCGTTCCTCGCCGACCTCCTCACCGGGGAGTACGGCCTCTGGACGATGGGGATGACGTACGCCCTTGCGCTGATCCTCCCGATCGTCTCGACGTTCTTCCTCGCGTTCAGCGTGCTGGAGGACAGCGGCTACCTGGCGCGGCTCACGGTGGTGAGCAACCGCATGTTCACCACGCTGGGGCTGAACGGAAAGGCGGTGCTGCCGATGGTGCTCGGCCTGGGGTGCGTGACGATGGCGACCCTCACCACCCGGGTGCTGGAGAGCAAGCGCGACCGGCTGCTCGCCACGATCCTCCTGGCGCTCGCCGTGCCGTGCTCGGCGCAGCTCGGCGTGGTGCTGGGCATGCTCGGCGGCGTCTCGTTCGCCGCGACCCTGATCTGGGCGGGGGTGGTGCTTCTCGTCCTTCTCGCCGTGGGCGCGCTGGCGGCCCGCCTCGTGCCGGGGCAGCGGTCGACGCTGGTGATCGAGCTGCCACCGCTGCGGATGCCGGTCCTGTCGAACGTCGTGGTGAAGACCGTCGCGCGGCTGGAGTGGTACCTGAAGGAGGTGGTGCCCCTGTTCCTGGCGGGCACCGGGGTGCTGTTCCTGCTCGACAAGGTGGGCGCGCTGCCGGCGTTGATCCGGGCGGGGGAGCCGGTGGTGTCGAGCTGGCTGGGGCTGCCGGCGGAGGCGAGCTCCGCGTTCCTGCTCGGGTTCCTGCGCCGTGACTTCGGGGCGACGAACCTGTTCGTGATGCAGTCCGAGAACCTGCTGACCGCGGTGCAGGTCGTGACGGCGATGGTGACGATCACGCTGTTCGTCCCGTGCGTGGCGAGCGTGCTGGTCATCGCCCGGGAGCGCGGCGCTCGGGCGGCGGCGATGCTGACGGCGGTGATCTTCCCGCTGGCGTTCCTCGTCGGCGGCGTGGTGGAGCGGGTGTTGACGGCGACCGGTTGGGGGGCGTGATGATCCTGCGTTCGCGACGGCGGAGACCCGCCCCGGGCGGGTCCCGGGTGACGTGCGCGCTGTGCGGCCACCTGTTCGACCCGCAGGCGAACGCGGCGTGCCCGTCGTGCCCCCTGCACGGCGGCTGCCTGCTGGCGTGCTGCCCGCAGTGCGGTCACGACACCGTCGACCCCGCGGGGTCCGCGCTCGTCGCCCTGGGGGCACGCATCGCGGCGCGCGCCCGCGGCGCGGCGGGGGGTGCGGCGTGACCCCGCCCGCGGCGACCCTCGCCGACGTCGCCCCCGGCACCACCGCCACCGTGCACGCCCTCGACGGGGTGGACCGCGCCTGGCGGGAACGGCTCCAGGCCTACGGCCTCGTCCCCGGCCGGCGGGTGCACGTGCTGCAGCACGCCCCCGTGACGGTGGTCGAGGTGGAGCACGCCCAGGTCGCCTTCGAGAGGTGCCTGGCGTGCGGCATCCGGGTCACCGCGGGGTGCGACGGCGTGCCCGGGGAGGGGTGCTCGTAAGGTTTCCGCCGGTCCTCCGTCGTGGTGGTGAGAGAGCCCACCGCCACGACCAAGGAGGCCCGCGATGTCCGCGACCCGCGCTCTCACCCTCACCGCCCTCGGCACCCTCCTCCCCGCCGCCCTCCTGGCCGCGCCCGCGGCCGCGGCGCCGCCGTCCCCGGCGTCCTCCGTCGCCGTGGTGCAGGACGGCGCCCCGACGGCCACCGACGTCGACGTGCCCTCCGGCCCGCGCATCCGCCTGGCGGACCTGAACGGCGACGGCCGCGTGGACGTGGTCCTCGTCGACTGGCAGCCGGACGGCACGTGGGACGCCGGCCTCGTCGACCGCGACCGGGACGGCGTCTTCGACGTCCGCTGGACCGACGCGAACGGTGACGGCAAGCCGCAGAAGGGCGAGCTGACGCCGATCCCGGTGATCGACGACACGTGGGCGCACCTGGATGGCGTGTCCGGGCGGCCCGTGTCGGCGCTCGCGCCGCGCACGTCCGCCGTCGCCTGCCGCCGGCCCGCGAAGGCGGGCACGCACCGCACCCGCGTCGTGTGCGCGGACGCGCGCTGCCGGGCGGCGGCGAAGGTGCGGTGCAGCGGCACGTCCCTCCCGCCGCGCCTGTCGCGCCGCCTCGTGGCCCTGGCGGACGCGCCGACGCGTGCGTCGGACGCCCCGGTCCCGACCGAGATGGTCCCGCTCGACCTCGTCGGCGCCCCCGCCCCGGAGCGCCTCACGGTGGACGTCGACGGAGACGGCGAGGGGGAGGTCGTCGGCACCGACGGCGCGATCTTCCCGAACCAGACCTACGCGAGCGACCTCGACGGCGACGGCGACCGCGACCAGGTGACCGTGGGCACCGCCGGCGGCGGCCGCGTCGCGGGCACCGGCAACGTCGACAACGACCCGAAGGACACCGAGGTGATCGTGGAGGACCCGTGCCTCTTCCCGAACCAGTCCTACGGCATCGACCTGGACGGCGACGGCGACATCGACCTGGTCGTGATCGGGACGAAGGGCGGCGGGAAGGTGACCGGCACCGGCAACGTCGACAACGACGGCGGCGAGGCGGAGGTGATCGTGGAGGACCCGGGGATCTTCCCGAACCAGACCTACACCCTGGACCTGGACGGTGACGGCGACCCGGACGTGGTGGTGACCGGCACGCGGTCGTGACCGCCCCGCGACGCGGTGGACCCCGGCCGTAAGATCGGATCGCCTGGGGCGCCCCGGGCGATCCCCACGGGGCGGAGATCGGGATGGAGATGGACGAGGCGGGCGGCGGGCGGCCGGATGCGGGC
>JBFLWO010000117.1:0-6585 GCA_040757755.1 Actinomycetota bacterium | reverse complement strand
CCCCGCCGCTTCGCGCCGCTCCCGCTGAGCCGCCGCGTCGCGCGCCCTTGGTAGGGTCTCGTCCCCGTGCCGATCGCCGACTCAATCATCGACCTCGTCGGCCGCACCCCCCTGGTGCGGCTCCGACGCATCGCCGAGGGGGTCGACGCCACGATCCTCGGCAAGCTCGAGGCGATGAACCCGGCCGGCAGCGTGAAGGACCGCATCGGCATGTCGATGGTCGAGGCCGCGGAGGAGCAGGGCCTCCTCGGCCCGGGGAGCGTCGTCGTGGAGCCCACCTCCGGCAACACCGGCATCGCCCTCGCGTTCGTCTGCGCCGCGAAGGGCTACCGCTGCATCCTCACCATGCCCGAGACGATGAGCGTCGAGCGGCGCACCCTGCTGCGCGCCTACGGGGCCGAGCTCGTGCTCACCCCGGGGCCGGAGGGGATGCGCGGCGCGATCGCGAAGGCGCAGGAGATCGCCGCCGAGACCCCCGGCGCGTTCATCCCCCAGCAGTTCCAGAACCCCGCGAACCCCGCGATCCACCGGCGGACCACCGCCGAGGAGATCTGGGAGGACACCGGCGGCGAGGTCGACGTGCTCGTCGCGGGAGTCGGCACCGGCGGCAGCATCACGGGGGTGGGGGAGGTGCTGCGGGAGCGGCGCCCCGGGTTCCGGGCGATCGCCGTGGAGCCCGTCGACTCGCCCGTCCTGTCCGGGGGGCTCGCGGGGCCGCACCGCATCCAGGGGATCGGCGCGGGCTTCGTCCCGGACGTGCTGAACACCGAGGTGTACGACGAGGTCATCACCTGCGGCGCCGACGACGCGTTCGCCATGGCGCGGCGCATCGCCCGGGAGGAGGGGATCCTGGTCGGCATCTCGTCCGGCGCGAACGTGTGGGCCGCCCTCCAGGTCGCCGCCCGCCCCGAGAACGCGGGGAAGACCATCGTGACCTTCCTCTGCGACACGGGCGAGCGGTACCTCTCCACGCCGCTCTTCGCCGACCAGTAGCGGCGGCGTCCCGCGCCGCTACGCGGCGCGCAGCAGGTACTCCTGGCGGCCCCGGTCGCGGAAGCCCTGGGCGGCGAGGAACGCGTGGCCCGGCCCGCCCGGGACCGTCTCGCAGGTGAGGTGCGTGCCCCGCGCCGCGGCCACGGCGCGCGCCACCTCCGTGAGAAGCGCCCGGCCCACGCCGCGGCGGCGCTCCCCCGGCACCACGCCCACCCAGTTGATCCACCCCTCCGGCACCGCGGCCTGCGCGAAGCCGACGACGCGGTCGCCGCGGCGCGCCACCACGAACGCCCCGTGGCCGGCGGCGTCCGCAAAGCCCGTCTCCCCGCCCAGGGCGAGGTAGAAGGGGTCGTCGGCCATGGCCTCCGCCTCCGCCTCCCGGAACGCGTCGGCCCACTCCTGCCGGTGCGGCGCCACCGCGACGCCCGGCACGGGCGGCGCGGACCGCATCCCCTCCAGGCGCCGGGCGGTGAGGACCGTCTCGGCGTAGGGCGCGAACCCCGCCTGCCGCAGCCACGCGGCGAGCGGCTCGCCCGGCGCGACCTGCGCGTCCCACGGCGGGGGCACGGCGAGGGCGGCGAGGAGGTCCGCGAGGGGACCGGGCCCGTCGGCGCGGACGCGGTCGAGCCGGGTGGCGCGGGCCGTCGGCGACGGCCCCGTCTCGCACGACGCCCCCGGCACGCGGACGCTACTCGACGTAGGCCTCCAGGTCGTCGACCTGCACGCCGAGGCCCTCGGCGTACGCGATCGCGTCGTCGAGCTGCCGGTCCGTCCCCGTCACCTCCAAGATCACCCAGCCGGTCGACTCCCGGATGTCGGCGCGCCGGATGTTCGTGACGATGTCGAACCGCCGCACCATCCCGTGGATGACGGGCTGCGTGATGAGGTCCTCGGGAAACGTGAGCCGGATCCGCCGTGTTCGCACCGTGGGCTGCTCCTTGCGCACCGTGGGCTGCTCCTTGGAGGGTCGGCCTATACTAGTTCGCATGCCAAGGCGCTCCCTCGCCGGCGCCCTCGCCGGGGCAGTCGAGACCTTGAAGCGGGACGTCGCCGTCGCCCGCGAGCGCGACCCGGCGGCGCGCTCCACCGCAGAGGTCCTGCTCTGCTACCCAGGGCTGCACGCCGTGTGGATGCACCGGGTCGCCCACCGGCTGTACGGGCGGGGCATGCGCCTGCCGGCGCGCCTCGTGAGCCAGGCGGCGCGCCTGTGGACGGGGATCGAGATCCACCCCGGCGCCACCATCGGACCCGGCCTGTTCATCGACCACGGCATGGGCGTCGTCATCGGCGAGACCACCGAGATCGGCGAGGACGTCACGATCTACCAGGGCGTGACCCTCGGCGGCACCGGCAAGGACACCGGCAAGCGCCACCCCACGGTGCACGACGGCGTCATCGTCGGCACCGGCGCCCGCGTCCTCGGCCCCGTGGAGGTGGGGGAGGCCGCGAAGATCGGGGCCGGCGCGATCGTCATCAAGAACGTCCCGCCGAACTCCACCGTGGTGGGCAACCCGGGGCGGCCCGTGATCGTCGACGGCCAGCGCGTCGACCCCGAGCGCATCCACCACCCGGACATCGAGCACACCCGGCTTCCCGACCCGGTCGCCGAGGCGCTCGCCTGCCTGGTGAGCCGCGTCACGGAGCTGGAGCAGGAGCTCGCGGCGCTGCGCGCCGGCCGGGAGCCGCCGTCCCGCGCCGACGACGGCGACTGCATGCCGTCGACCCGCGACGAGATCGCGGCGATCCTCGGCATGAACGGGTCGGCCGACACGCCGCCCCCCGCGCCGCCCGCCGACTGACCACCGCGGGGGACGCGGCCCACGGGGGCCGTCGGGCGTCCGGCGCCGCCGGATACCATCGCGGGGTGAGCGACGAGCTGAACCCGCCCCAGCGTGCCGCGGTCCTGCACGACGGCGGGCCGCTCCTCGTGCTGGCCGGGGCGGGGTCCGGCAAGACCCGCGTCCTGACCCACCGCATCGCCCACCTCGTCGGGGAGCGGGGCGTCGCCCCGTGGTCGGTCCTCGCGATCACGTTCACGAACAAGGCGGCGGGGGAGATCCGGGAGCGGCTCGCCGCCCTCGTCGGGCCCCGCGCCCGGGAGCTGTGGGCCGGCACCTTCCACTCCATGTGCGCCCGGATCCTGCGGCGCGAGTGCGACGCCGCCGGCTACCCCCGGGACTTCTCCATCTACGACGAGGCGGACCAGCTGCGGGTGCTGCGCGCCTGCTTCGACGACGTCGGCCTCGACCAGAAGCAGGTGCCGCCGCGCACCGTGCTGTACCGGATCTCCGACGCGAAGAGCCGCCTCCTCACCCCCGACGCCCTCGCCGCGGAGGCCGCGTCGTTCGCGGACCAGCGCATCGTGGACCTGTACCGGCGCTACCAGGACCGGCTGCGCGCCGCCGGGGCCATGGACTTCGACGACATCCTCATGGTGGCGGTCGAGCTCCTGGAGCAGGGCGCGGAGGTGCGCGACCGCTACCAGCGCCGCTTCGAGCACGTCCTCGTCGACGAGTACCAGGACACGAACCACGCCCAGTACCGTCTCGTGCGGGTCCTCGGCGAGCCGCAGCGCAACGTGATGGTCGTCGGCGACGACGACCAGGGGATCTACTCGTGGCGCGGCGCCGACGTCCGCAACATCCTGGACTTCGAGCGCGACTACCCGGATGCCACCGTCGTCGCGCTGGAGCAGAACTACCGGTCGACCGGCACGATCCTCCGCGCCGCGAACGCCGTGGTGGCACGCAACCCGCGGCGGCACCCGAAGGAGCTGTGGACCGACAGCGGCGACGGCGAGCCGATCCGCATGGTCACCTGCCGCGACGAGCGGGAGGAGGCCCTGGTGGTGGCGGGCGAGGTGGACCGCGCCCTCGACGCGGGGGAGCCCCTGTCCGAGGTCGCGGTCTTCTACCGCACGAACGCCCAGAGCCGCGCGATCGAGGACACCCTCGTGCGCCGCGGCGTGCCGTACCAGGTGATCGGGGGTCCGCGCTTCTACGAGCGGGCCGAGGTGAAGGACCTCCTGAGCTACCTGCGCGCCGTCGTGAACCCGATGGACGCGGTGGCGGTCGCGCGGCTCATGGGGGCGCCGAAGCGCGGCCTCGGCCCCGGCTGCCTCGAGAAGCTCGCGGGGTTCGCCGCCGTGCAGGGGTTGCCGGTCGCCGACGCCCTCGGGCACGGCGAGATGGTGTCGGGCCTCACCGCCCGGCAGCGTCAGGAGGTGGCCGACACGGCGGCGCTCCTCGCGGAGCTGCGGCGCCTCGATGCGTCCGGCGCGCCGGTGGGGAGGATCATGGAGGCGGCGCTCGACGGGTCCGGCCTGCGCGCCGTCCTGGAGGACGAGCGCACCCCCGAGGCGCAGGGGCGTCTCGAGACGCTGCGCGAGCTCGTCGCCACCGCCGACGACTACCAGGCGCGGGCGGAGGAGCCCACCCTCTCCGGGTTCCTGGAGGAGATCGCCCTGTACGCCGACGCCGACCAGGTGGCGCGGGAGAGCGGGCAGGTCACCCTCATGACGATCCACAACGCGAAGGGCCTGGAGTTCGACACCGTGGTGATGGTGGGCCTGGAGGAGGGCCTGTTCCCGCACCAGCGCTCCATGGACTCGCCGGACGCCCTGGAGGAGGAGCGGCGGCTCTTCTACGTGGGGCTCACCCGGGCGCGGCGGCGGCTCGTGCTGGCGCACGCCGACACCCGCGCCATGTTCGGGGGGCGCGACTACCGCCTGCCGTCGCGGTTCCTGCGCGAGATCCCCGCCGACGCGCTCGACACGCCGCGCCGGCCGCGGCGCCGTGGGGAGGGCCTCGGGGCTCCCGCCCCGGCGGGCCCCGCCCTCGCCACCGGCGACACGGTCGTGCACGCCACGTTCGGGGAGGGAGTGATCACCGGGGTGGAGCAGGGCGGGGAGCTCGTCCTCGTCCACTTCTCCGCGGACGGCACGGAGCGCCGTCTCATGGCAGGCTACGCCCCCATGCGAAAGGTGACGAGCTGAGCGCCAGGATCATCGACGGGAAGGCCGCCGCGGCCGAGGTGCGCGCGCGGGTGGCCGAAGGGGTCGCCGCGTTCGCGGCCCGCCACGGCAGGCCCCCCGGGCTCGTCGGCATCCAGGTCGGCGACGACCCGGCGTCCGAGATCTACCAGGCGGGCAAGCAGCGGGCGGCCGAGGAGGCCGGGATGCTGTCGCGCCGCATGAAGCTGCCGGCCGGCACGACGCAGGCGGAGCTCGACGCCCTGATCGACGAGCTGAACGCCGACGACGCCATCGACGGGATGCTGGTGCAGCTCCCCGTCCCCGACCCGCTCACGGAGCCGGCGATCGCCGCCCGGATCCACCCGGACAAGGACGTCGACGGGTTCGCCCCCGTCAGCCTCGGACGCCTGATGCGCGGCGAGCCCGGCCACGTGCCGTGCACCCCGCAGGGCGTGATGTGGATGCTGCGCGAGAACGAGGTGCCGATGGAGGGCGCCCGCGCCGTCGTCCTCGGCCGCAGCCTCATCGTGGGGAAGCCCATGTCGCTGCTCCTCACCGCCGCGAACGCGACCGTGACGGTGGCGCACTCCCGCACCCGGGACCTGCCCGCCCTGTGCCGGGAGGCCGACATCCTGGTCGTCGCGATCGGACGGCCCGAGATGGTGCGGGGCGACTGGATCAAGCCGGGCGCCGCCGTGATGGACGTCGGCATCAACCGCACCGACGGCGGCCTCGTCGGGGACGTGGCGGGCGCCGAGGCGGCCGAGGTGGCGGGGTGGCTCACCCCCGTGCCGGGCGGCGTCGGCCCCATGACCATCGCATTCCTGCTTGCCAACACGCTCGAAGCGGCCCGCCGCCGCGTCGGGGACGACACATCCGGGGGGATCTGACCGACATGAGAATCGCGATCTTCGGTGGCACGGGGGACCTGGGGCGCGGCCTGGCGATCAACTTCGCCGCCGCGGGGCACGAGATCGTGGTCGGCTCGCGCAGCCAGGAGCGCGCGGACCAGGCCGCGGACTCGCTGCGCGAGGCCCTCCCCGACGGGACGTTCATCCCGATGGAGAACGTCGCCGCCGCGGAGGCGTGCGAGCTGGCGGTCGTGTCGATCCCCCACGAGGGCATCGACTCGACGATCCCGCCGATGGCCGACGCTCTCGCCGGCAAGGTGGTGATCTCCGTCGTGAACGCCCTGTCCTTCGGGAAGAACGGGGCGATCGCGGTGCGCGACCTGCCGAACGGGTCGTGCGGCCACCGCATCCAGGAGCTCGCCCCCGAGGCGAAGGTGGTGGTGGCGTTCAACAACCTGCCGGCCGCCCGGCTGCAGCACCGCGAGCACCTCGACGCCGACGTCCTCGTGTGCGGCAAGAGCAAGGAGGCGCGCGAGCAGGTCGTCGAGCTGACGCGGGCCATCCCCGGCACGCGCGCCCTGGACGCCGGGCCGCTCGCCAACGCCCTCATCATCGAGGGGATGACCGCCGTGATCATCAACCTCAACAAGCGGTACGGCGGCGAGGCCGCCCTCGCGATCGCGGGCCTCGAGGAGGCACCGGGCCGCTGACGGCCCGCGCCGGCGTGGGGCCGGCGCGCGTGCGGCACGAATGGAAGGCGGTGGGGGG
>JBFLWO010000116.1:0-6616 GCA_040757755.1 Actinomycetota bacterium | reverse complement strand
GCCGGGGCGCGCGGCCGTGCGGGTCACTCCTCGGCGGTGGCCTCCGCGGCGACCGCGACCTGCTCCTCCGCCGGCGCGGCCGCGGGGGCCGCGGCGGCGGGCGGCGGGCCCGACGGAGCCGAGATGCGAACCTTGCGGTCCTGGTCCGGGTAGGCGAGCAGGCCCATCTCCCGGGCACGCTTCACCGCCTTCGACACCAGGTTCTGCTGGCGCCGCGACAGTCCCGTGATCCGGCGGGACCGGATCTTCCCCCGCTCGCTCACGAACCGGCGAAGCGACGGGAAGTTCTTCCAGTCGATCTCCTCGGCCGCGAGCTGCGGCCGGCGCTTGCGCTGGGACTGCGCTCCCGCCTTCAGCTTCTTCTTGGCGCGTCCGCGCGCGCGGGGCTTCGCCATGGGCTCCTTCCGGTGCTCGGTTTACGGCGCGATCGCGGAGTGTACCGGGATCGCCGACCGGGTCAAACGGTCCGCGTCCCGGCCCGCCGCGACGACGGTCACGTCCGCTGGGCGGGGAACAGCACCACCTCGCGGATCGACTGGCGGTCGGTGAGGAGCATCGCGAGCCGGTCGATGCCGAGCCCGAGGCCCCCGGTGGGCGGCATGCCGTGCTCGAGCGCCGCGAGGAAGTCCTCGTCGGTGGGCTCCGCCTCCTCGTCCCCCGCCGCCCGGGCCGCCGCCAGCTCCGCCATGCGGGCCCGCTGGTCGTCCGGGTCGTTCAGCTCCGTGAACGCGTTCGCGATCTCCATTCCCCCGGCGAACGCCTCGAAGCGCTCCACGAGCCGCGGGTCGTCCGGGTGGCGCTTCGCGAACGGCGACAGCTCCACCGGGTAGTCGAACAGGATCGTGGGCTGCACAAGGGTCGGCTCCACGGCCTGCGACAGGATGCCGTCGACGAGCTTCGGCCACAGGGCGCCGGCGGGGGCGTCCAGGCCGGCGGCGCGCATCGCGGCGCGCAGGCCGTCGGCGTCGCGGTGCTCCGCGATGTCGATGCCGCTCCCCACCAGGAGGGCGTCGCGGAACGGCACCCGCCGCCACGGCGGCGCCAGGTCGATCTCGCCGCCCTTCCACGGCACGGTCGTGGCGCCGGCGGCGGCGACGGCCGCGGCGGACACCATCTCCTCGAGCATCGCCATGACGTCGCGGTAGTCCGCGTACGCCTCGTAGGTCTCGAGCATCGTGAACTCGGGGTTGTGCTTGAAGCTCACCCCCTCGTTGCGGAAGTCCTTCCCCAGCTCGTACACCTTCTCGAGCCCGCCGACGATGCACCGCTTGAGGTACAGCTCCGTCGCGATCCGCAGGTAGAGGTCGCGGCCCAGCTCGTTGTGGTGCGTCGTGAACGGCCGGGCCGCCGCCCCGCCGTACACGGGCTGCAGCACCGGCGTCTCGACCTCCACGAAGCCGCGCTCGTCGAGGAAGCGGCGCACCGCGGCGATCGCCTTGGAGCGGGTGACGAACGCGGCGCGGACCTCCTCGTTCGCCATGAGGTCGAGGTAGCGCTGCCGGTAGCGGGTCTCGACGTCGCGCAGGCCGTGGTGCTTCTCGGGCGGCGGGCGGAGGGACTTCGCGAGGAGCTCGAAGCCGTCGACGGCGACGCTCGGCTCCCCGCGCCGGGTGCGGGCCACCCGGCCCCACGCCCCGACGATGTCGCCCAGGTCGAGGTCGGTCAGCGCGGCGAGGCGCTCCGGGCCGATGCGGTCCACGGACGCGAGAAGCTGGATGCGGCCGCTGCGGTCCTCCAGGTCGCAGAACGCGATGCGCCCCTGCCCGCGGCGCCCCACGAGCCGGCCGGCGACGCGCACGACCCGCTCGGCCTCCTGCCCCGTCTCCAGGGGCTCGGCGAGCTCCCGGACCGCCGCGATCTCGTCCCGGTCGCCGAACCGGCGCGGGAACGGGTCGACCCCGGCGTCGCGCAGGGCGCGGGCCTTCTCGCGGCGCTCCTCGACGAGCCGCTCGAGCCCGCCTTCGAGCTCCTGATGCCCGTCCTCGGTCACCACGTCACGCGGCGTGAAGCTGGACGCGGATCGCGATTCAGCGATCCGCGTCCGTCAGCCACGGTGCGAACGTGACGAGGACGCCGGGGGCCGGCACGCCGATCCCCGACCGGGAATCGGGCGTGGTCGCCTGCACGCGCGTCGCCTCGGGACGCGATTCCCGGGCGCTCAATGCTCGGCCTCGATCTTCATGATCTGGTAGTTCAGCGGGCCGCGGGGGGCGGGGATCGTGACCTTCTCGCCCTTCTTGCGCCCCAGCAGGGCCTTGCCGACCGGGCTCTCGTTCGAGACCCGGTGGTTGCGCGGGTCGGCCTCGGCGGAGCCGACGATCGCGTACACGACGTTGCGCTTCGCCTCGAGGTCCTTCAGCGTCACCTTCGTCCCGATCGCGACCGACTCGGTCGACACGTGCTCGGTGTCGACGAGGCGGGCGTTGCGGAGGCGCTGCTCCAGCATCTGGATGCGCTGCTCCAGCTGCGCCTGCTCGTTCTTCGCGTCGTCGTACTCGGAGTTCTCGGAGATGTCGCCGAACTCGCGTGCGGTCTTGATGCGCTCGGCGACCTCGCGACGCTTCTGCGTCGAGAGAAACTCGATCTCCTCCTTGAGCTTCTGGTAGCCCTCTTCGGTGAGGATGACTTCGCGTTCCATGGTGGACTCCGGTCGGACGGTAGGGACCCTTCCCCGCGGCGGCGGGGAACGGTAGCTGAGGGCCGCGGCCCCCTCAAGCGGCAGCGGCCGCCTGGCGGGGCTGTCGGGCCCGGTCGGGCGGTGGTTCGACGAGGTCGCGAAGCAGCGTGAGCGCCTCGTCGAGGGTGGGTGCGGTCACGAGCGCCTCCCGGCGGGCCGCCGGGACGTCGTGGGCCGCGAGGTACCACGGGTAGAACTTCCGCAGGTAGGCGCAGGCGCGGTCGTCGCCGAGGGCCGCCCGGGCGTCGGCGGCGAACGCCTCCACCTCCCGCGCGACGTCCGCGAGGGAGGGCGGTGCCGCCGGGTGTCCCGTGGCGATGGCGCCGAACACCCAGGGGTTGCCGAGCGCGGCCCGCCCCACGGCGACCGCCGCGCAGCCGGTGTCGCGCAGCACGGCGGCGGCCTCGGCGGGGCCGGTGACGTCGCCGCTGGCGATGACGGGCACGTCGACGGCGGCCACGACCTGCGCGGTGACCGAGTGGTCGGCGGTGCCGGCGTACTCCTCCGTCGCGGCGCGCGGGTGGAAGAACACGGCGGCGGCCCCGGCGTCGACGAGCCGGCGGGCCGTCTCGACGGGCCGGGCGTCGGCGACGCGCACGCCGCGGCGCATCTTCACGGTGACCGGGATGCGGACCGCCCTCACCATGGCGGCGACGATCGCCTCGGCGCGGGACGGGTCGTCGAGCAGCGCGGCCCCCGCCCCGGTCTTGCAGACCTTGGGGACGGGGCAGCCCATGTTGACGTCGACGAGGTCGGCCCCCGCCTGCTCGGCGGCGCGGGCGGCCTCGGCCATGGCGTCGGGGTCCGCCCCGAACACCTGGATGCCGGTCGGCCGCTCGTCGGGGGCGAGGGCGAGCATGTCGAGGGTCTTGCGGTTGCCGTGGCGCAGGCCGAGGCTGGCGATCATCTCGCTGATCGCGAGGCCCGCGCCGTGGCGCCGCGACTGGCGCCGGAACGCCCAGTTGGCGATGCCGGCGAGCGGCGCCTGCACCACCCGGTTCGCGAGACGCAGCCCCCCGATCGCGAACGGCTCGGCCGCCGGCCAGGCGCCGGCCGCCTCCGCGGCGCGGGCGGGCGGCGCGCCCTCGCGGCGCGCGACCAGCACGGCGTGCATCCGCTTCTTCACCGGGCCCTCGCGGACGGGACGTTCAGCTCGTGGATCGCGCGGAGCCCGTCGAGCGTGAGGAACGGGTCGTGCTCGTGGATCGTCTCGCTGAACCGGCAGACGAGCCCGGCGAGGCCGCCCGTGGCGACGACGGTGGTCTCGGGGCCGAGCTCGGCGGTGATCCGCTGCACGAGGCCGTCGACCATCGCCACCGTGCCGAACACGATGCCGGACTGGAGGCTCTCCACCGTGTTCTTGCCGATCGCGCGGCCCGGCGCGACGAGGTCCACCTTGAACAGCCGCGCCGCCCGGGAGATCAGGGCCTCGACGCCGATCTCGATGCCCGGGGCGATCGCGCCGCCCAGGAACGCGCCGTCGGCGGAGACGGCGTCGAAGTTCGTCGAGGTGCCGAAGTCGACGACGAGGCACGGGCCGGCGTAGCGGCGGTACGCGGCGACGCCGTTCGCGATCCGGTCGGCGCCGAGCTCGTGCGGGTTGTCGATCGCGAGGGCCATGCCGGTGCGCACGCCGGGCCCGATGACGAGGGCGGGATGGTCGAGGTAGCGGGTCGCGAGGTCCTGGTACCCGGCGGTGAGGGCGGGCACCACGGACGCGACGACCATGTGGTCGAGCCCGGTGAGGCTGCCGCCGCGCAGCTGCAGGATCCCCTCGTGGGCGGCCGCCAGCTCGTCGACCGTCGCGGAGCGGTCGGTCGAGACGCGCCAGTGGTGCAGCAGGTCGGCGCCGTGGTAGACGCCCGCGACCGTGTGCGTGTTGCCGACGTCGATCGCCAGCAGCATGAAGCCTCCTCGCGGCCGCCGGTCAGGCGAGACGGTCGCCGTCGTCCTCGGCAACCTTCAGGATCTCGACCGTGACGTCCTGCGTCGTGTGGATCTCGACCCGGGGGATGATGCGCGACGGCCGGTTCTTGTCCCATACCCACACGTCCTCCATCGTGATGACGAAGAGCGGGTAGGACGCCTGCGGCTGGAACTCGCGCTCGATGCTGTTGCAGAGGTAGGTCGCCTCCTGCGTGAGCACGCAGAAGCGGAAGAGCGGGAAGACGTCGGCGTACTCGCGCTTGAGCCGCAGCTCCAGCTCGGCGTCGTACTCCTCGAGCTCGTCGGTGTGGGACACGAGACCTCCCTCGGACACGTGCGCGCGGGGGCCGCCCGCGCGCGAACCGCCAGTTTAGCGGAGGTCCGACGCGGGGCCGAGGGGCCGCACCGCCTGCTCGTCGTCGCCGATCGCCCCCGCCAGCTCCGCCACGGACGCGCCCCCCGGAAGCCTCAACCCCGGGTCGAGGTCGAGGAGCGGCAGCAGGGCGAAGCGGCGCTCCGCGAGGCGCGGATGGGGGATCACCAGGTCCGGCGCCCGCCACTCGCCCCCCTCCCACAGCAGGAGGTCGCAGTCGATCGCGCGGGGGCCGAAGCGCGCCCCCGGCACCCGCCCGAGCTCGGCCTCCATGCGCTTCACCAGGGCGAGGAGCGCCGGCGGGTCCAGGGCGGTGCGCACCCGGCAGGCGGCGTTCAGGAAGTCCGGCTGGTCGGTCACGTCCCGCGGGGCGGTCTCGTAGACGCGGCTCACGGCCTCCACCCGCACCCCGGCACGCTCCAGCCAGGCGACGGCCGCGCGCAGGGCGGCCAGGCGGTCGCCGAGGTTCGCGCCGAGCCCCAGCCAGTGGAGCGACCCGGCGCTCACGCCCGGGCGCGGCGCAGCGTGACGCTCGTCCCGGCGACGGTGTGCGGCACCGCGACGTGCGGCTTGCGGACCGTGACGGTGACGGCGGCGGCGCGGGGCTCCCGCAGGCAGCGGTCCGCGACGAGCCCGGCGAGCCGCTCGAGGAGCGCCACCGGGGGACCGCCGACGATCTCCGCCACGGCCGCGGCGAGGGACGCGTAGTCGACGGTGTCGGCGAGGTCGTCGGTGCCGGCGGCCTCCGCCCCGGCGAGCTCCACGGCGACGTCCACGACGAACCGCTGGCCCAGGGCCCGCTCCTCCGGGTGGACGCCGTGACGGCCGAACACCTCCAGGCCGCGGATCTCCACGGTGAGGGACGGGGCGCTCACGTGCGCGCCGCCTCCACCGCCTCCCACACCCGCAGGGCGTCCACCGTCTCGGCCACGTCGTGGGCGCGCACCACGGCGGCGCCGCCGGCGACCGCGGCGAGCGCGCCGCCCAGCGACCCGGCCAGGCGGTCGCGGGTCTCCCGCCCGGTCAGCGCGCCGATCATCCCCTTGCGCGACACGCCGACCACCAGCGGGCGGCCCAGGCGGCGGGCCAGGGCGGGCAGCCCCGCGAGCAGCGCCAGGTTGTGCGCCAGCGTCTTGCCGAAGCCGATGCCGGGGTCGAGAAGCACGCGCTCCTCGGCGACGCCCGCCGCAACCGCCGCGGCGAGGCGCGCCTCCAGGTGGTCGCCGACCTCCCGCACCACGTCCCGGTAGCGCGGGTCCTCCTGCATCGTGCGCGGCTCGCCGCGCATGTGCATCAGGCAGACGGCTGCGTCCCGGTCGGCGACGAGGGGCAGCATCCGGGGGTCGCCGCCTCCGGCCGTGACGTCGTTGACGAGCACGGCGCCGGCGTCGAGGGCGGCCTCCGCGACGCGCGCCTTCGACGTGTCGATCGAGATGGGGATGGCGGGGGCGTGGGCGGCGAGGAGCCGAAGCAGCGGGTCGAGGCGGCGGAGCTCCTCCTCGACCGGGACGGGGTCGGCGCCCGGGCGGGTGCTCTCCGCGCCCACGTCGCAGATCGCGGCGCCCTCACGGCCGACCTGCCGGATGCGGGCGAGGGCCGCGTGGCCGGTCGTGAACCGCCCCCCGTCCGAGAACGAGTCG
>JBFLWO010000115.1:0-6624 GCA_040757755.1 Actinomycetota bacterium | reverse complement strand
TGCGCCGGCCGTCCTCCTCGAGCCGTGCGAGGGAGAGGTCGCCCTCGCCCGCGTCGTCGATCGCGACGACCCGGGGGGCCGCGCCGCGCTCGGCGGCGATGCGCGCGACGGCGGCGCGCTGCGCCGCGTCCTCGCAGACGACCGTTCCCGCCCCGGAGTGCGCGAGGACGTGGGCGCTCTCCGCGACCGACGCGCCGGGGTACACGGGAACGACCACCGCGCCGACGGTCAGCAGGGCCAGGTCCACGAGGACCCATTCCAGGCGGGTCCTGCCGGCGATCGCCACCGCGTCGCCGCGGCGCACGCCGTGGGCGAGGAAGCCCGCGGCGAGGTCGTCGACCCGGCGTGCCGCCTCGGGCCACGGGACGGCGGTCCACCCGGTCTCCCGTTCCTCGAGGAACGGCGGCTGCGCGGCCCGCCGGTCCACGGTCCTCCACAGCTCGGCGATCGTCCGCGAGCCCGTGCCGCGCGGGGCACCCGCCCCTGTGGGCGGCACGGGGCCGTCGCCCGCCCCGGTTTCGTGGCTCACTCGACCAGCCTCCTCCAGCGCATCTTGAGCCAGCGTCCCCGGGCGATCAATGCGCGCCCGTCCCGTCCGGAGGGGATGCCTTCCGCGCACCCGGGCGCCCGGCCGGATCGCGAGGAACCCGCCCACGATCGCGCCGGTCCCGGCCGGGCCCCCGAAACGTCGCCGGGCCGAGCCGTCACGGGACGACTCCCAGTGCGCGGAGACGGCGGCTCATGACGGGGTTCTCCCGGAGCGGGGCGACCTCACCGTCGCTCCGCGCGGAGAGCCGTGTGGATCCCCCAGGACCTCCGGGCGTGCTCGGGCAGAGGCCCGCAACTCCCGAGAATGGCTTGTGCAAGCGGTTCTTGGCCTTCAGATGCCGGTCACGGCGCGCGGGTTGCCCGGGGACGGCGCGGCGCTGTACGCTCGCCCGCGTGCCCAGACCGAGGAAATTGGCGCTCGCCTCGGCCGCTGCCCTGGCGGGAACGGCCCTGGCGTTCGGAGTCCCGTCGGCGGCGTCGGCCGCGGAGTGGACGAAGCTCGGCCGGGACACCAGCTCGAACCTGCCCGTCGCGGGGCTCGCCCTCGACAGCAACCGGGTGCTCGCGACCTGGCTCACTCCCGCCCCGTCAGGGGACCGGGCTCAGGCGGCCACGTTCGCGCCGGCCCTCGCCGCGGCCGGCCGGGCGCCGCAGGTCGCCGAGATCGTCGCCGACGGGTGGGCCCACCTCAACGACCCTCTACTCCTCGGCACGGCGGGCGGCGGGTTCCAGGTGCTGCTCACGGGGATGCACTCGGCCGTCACCGGCGACCCGTTGAACGGCGACAGCTTCGCGCCGCGCAACCCGGACGGCACCTTCGGCGCGCCGGCGCCGACCGGGATCGCCGATGGCGCCGGCGATGCGATCCTCGCCGCGGACGGGGCGACGCCGCTCTGGGCCACCACCCAGGCCGGCGGCCTGCGGCTGCACCGCGGGGCCGTGCAGCCGACCGCCTCCGACGTCGCCGCGGCAGCCGGCCAGAGCGCCGACCTCCACTACATCCCGCGCTTCGGCCGGGACGGTGCCGGGCGCTACTGGCTCGCCTGGTTCGCACAGGCGAGCGCCCCGCGGCCGAGTGGGATCTTCATCGCGCAGGTCGACTCGGCCACCGGCACGCTCGCGGGGCCCGCGGCCCTCGCCCCGGCCAGCGGGAGCCCGACCAACAACTCCCTCTCGATCCCGATGGCCTGCAGCGCCCAGACGTGCCGGATCGTCTACCACGAGACGGGGGCGAACGCGCTCACGACCGGGAGGATCGTGAGCTGGGCTCCGGGCGAGGCCGCCCCCACGCCGGTCGTGACGGCGAAGGGCGCCGCCGGCAACATCGGCGCCGCGTACCGCGGCGACGGCCGCCTCTGGGTCGCCTGGTACCAGACCGGTGTCAGCGGCACGTACAAGGTCACGCTCGGCGACGCGCGCGGGGCCGGCGGCCAGGTCGACGACCTCGGCGCACCCCCCCACCCCACGCTCTCCGCGGCCTACGCCGTCAGCGCGATCGACGCGGGAGGGAACCTCGTCCTGGTGACCAACTTCCTCCGCGGGAGCGCACTCGCGCAGTGGGCAACCGTCACGGGGCCGCCGAACACGGCCGGGATCCCCGACACGACGGGGATCCCGAACCCCCAGGTCATCCGACGGGGGCCCGCCATCTACGTCGTCCCCAAGAAGCCCTCGCTCCGGTCGCTTCGCCGCAAGAAGTGCGTCAACGTCCGGGTCCAGACGACCCGGCCGGCCGCGATCCGGGTCGCGATCTTCAGCGGCCGCAAGAGCATCAGGGTCTTCGGCGCCGCCGTCGTCCGGTTCACCGCGCCCGGCAAGCGCCTGGTCTGCATCCGGGTGCCGCTTCGGGCCCGCACGTTCGACGTGCGCCAGCCGTTCCGGTTCGCGTTCGCGTTCAAGGCGGGGGCGCGCCCGAAGGCGAACGCGCCGGCGACCGTCACCACGACGAACTTCACGACGTTCGGCTAGCGCCGGGCCGGCCGGGAGGACGCCGGCGCACCGTGCGCCAGGTCAGCGAGAGGGCCTGACGACCTCGCAGCTGCGAACCCGGTCGCTGCGGTCGGCCAGCGCCGTGTCGCGCCCGCTGCCGCACGAGACGAGCTCCGCCCGCCCGTTGGCCGCCCTGATGACGTCGTCGCCGGCACCGGCGTCGTCGCGGTTCATACCCGCGCCGCCCACGAGCTCGTCGGCGCCCGCGCCGGCCGTCAGCCGGTCGTCGCCCGGTCCCCCGAGGAGGCGGTCGCTCCCGGGGCCCCCGATGACGCAGTCGTCCCGGCCGTGCCCGCGAATCAGGCTGTCGCCGCCGAGCCCGAAGATGAGATCGCCGGCGGCCGTGCCGTTCAGCGTGTCGGAGCGCCGGGTGCCCGGGCGCACCCTGGCGCAGCCGCCACTGCGAAGCGGGGCCGTCGGCGGGCCGAAGCCGGCGCCCGGGAAGTCCCGTTCTCCCTGAGCTCCGGTGCCGCCGGGAGGGGCTCCTCCACCGGAGCCGCCGTCCGGCACGCCGTCGCCGTCCTCATCGCCCAGGGCCGGCACCGACACCGCGTTCCCGGTGACCTCGAGCGTGGCCGAGCCGTGGTTCCCGGGGCCGCTGTCGAAGCACGAGGCCGTGATCCTGGGCCGCATGTGACGCGCCAGCCTGCGGCGCGTGACCGGCTGGCGATCTGTGCGCGACGGGCCGGAGAGAGAGGAGGCGACGGTCGGAGTCGAACCGACTCATGGCGGTTTTGCAGACCGCTGCGTTCCCACTTCGCCACGTCGCCGGGACGGGAAGGCCCCCTTCCGGGGGCCTGGCGTCAGAGCGGATGAAGGGACTCGAACCCTCGACCTTCTGCATGGCAAGCAGACGCTCTAGCCAACTGAGCTACATCCGCGCGTGGGCGGGAAGGATAGCGATCCGGGGCCCCTCGCTCAATCCGCGTCGCACCGTCGGGACCTTCGACACCGCCCACCCCCCCGCCGCGGCCGGGATCCGCGTCCGGGCCGGCGGGACGGGGCGGCGCAGGTGCGTCACACGGCCTGCCACGGGTCGGTGTCGACCTCCGCGAACAGCACCTCCACGCCGTCCAGGGCCAGGGCGCGGGCCAGGCCCTTCGTCCACCGCTTCAGGGCGACCCGCTCCGCCGTGGCGTGCGGCAGCGTGACCAGGGTGAGGCCGTCCGCCCGGTCGGCGTCGTGGTACTTGAGATCGCTGGTGACGAACACGTCGGCGCCGGCGGCGCGGGCGTCGGCGATGAGCGACGCACCGGACCCCGTGCAGCACGCGACCCGCTCGACGCGGGCGTCGGCGTCACCGGCGTACGCGACCGGGGGGTTGCCGAACGCGGCCGCCACGCGCGAGGCGAGCTCCGCGAGGGTCGTGGCCCCCGTCTGGCCGACGCGCCCCAACCCGGCGCGCGGGTCGGATGCGGCGGGCCGCAGCGGCGCCGTCCCCGTCAACCCCAGAAGCCCCGCCATCACGTCGTTCAACCCGCCGCGGGCGGCGTCGAGGTTCGTGTGCGCCGCCAGCACCGCGATGCGCGACTCCGCGGCCTGCAGGGCGAGCGCCGCCGCGACGGAGCTGTCGTTCAACGCCGCGATCGACGGGAAGATCACGGGGTGGTGCGTCAGCACCGCGTCGCACCCCTGCTCCCGCGCCTCCCCCAGCACCTCGTCGCGCAGCTCCAGCGCGACGAGGACCCGCCGCACCGGCTGGTTGTGGCGGCCGACGAGCAGGCCGACGTTGTCCCACTCCTCCGCCAGCTCAGGCGGCGCGAGACGGCCGACGGCCGACAGGAGCTCGGCGGCGAGCACGGGGCGGGCGGCGCGCGGCGGCGCCGTCAGGCGGCCTTCTCGGCCTTCGCGAGCTTGTCCGCCATGTGCGACGGCACCTCGTCGTAGCGGAGGAACTCCATGGCGTAGTCGCCGCGCCCGCCGGTCATGGCCCGGAGGTCCGCGGCATAGCTCAGCATCTCCGCCATCGGCACCTCCGCCCGCACGATCTGGTTGTGGCCGCGCGTCTCCATCCCCTGCGGCCGGCCGCGGCGGCTGTTCAGGTCCCCCATCACGTCGCCGACGAGCTCCTCCGGCACGGTCACCTCCACCCGCATCACCGGCTCCAGCAGCACGGGACGGGCCTTCTCCAGCGCCGCCTTCATGCCGAGGGACCCCGCGATCTTGAACGCGATCTCCGAGGAGTCGACCGGGTGGTACTTGCCGTCGTACACGGTGACCCGCACGTCCACGACCGGGTAGCCGAAGTGGCCGGAGCGCATCGCGTCGTGCACGCCCTTCTCGACGGCGGGGATGAACGTGCGGGGGATCGCGCCGCCCACGACCGCGTCGACGAACTCGAACCCGCCGCCGCGCTCCAGCGGCTCGACGCGCAGCCAGCAGTCGCCGTACTGGCCGCGGCCGCCGGACTGCTTCTTGTGCTTGCCCTCCGCTTGCGCCGTCGCGGTGATCGTCTCGTGGTACGGCACGTGCGGCGGGTGCAGCTCCACCTCCACGTGGAACCGCCGGTTCATGCGGTCCACGATCGTCTCGACGTGCATCTGGGAGAGGCCGCCGAGGATGAGGTCCCCCGTCTCGTCGTCGCGGTGCACGTCGAGGGTGGGGTCCTCCTCCCTGAGCCGCCTGAGCGACGCCATGACCTTGTCCTCGTCGCCCTGGTTCTTCGCGGACACGGCGACGCTCATCACCGCCGGGGGGTACTCGATCGCGGGGAACGCGAGGCTGCGGCTCCCGGTGGTGAGGACGTCGCCGGTGAGGACGTCCTTCAGCTTCGCGACGGCGCCGATGTCGCCCGGGCCGATCTCCTGGACGTTCACGTGGTCCTTGCCCTGCAGCGTGAACAGGTGGCCGACCCGCTCCTTGCCGCCGGTGCGCGACACCGTCACCTGCGTGTCGCCCGGCAGCGTGCCGGTCACGACGCGCAGCAGGTTCACCTTGCCGCTGAACTGGTCGGCGAGGGTCTTGAAGACGTACGCCACGGCGGGGCCGTCCTCGGAGGCGGCGACCTCCACGGCGGCGTCGGCGCCGTCGGTCCCGACCCAGGGGGCTGCCGCGAGGGGGGACGGGAGCGCCTCGACGACGAGGTCGAGGAGCCGGTCGGCCCCGGCGCCGCCATTGCCGCCGGCGGTGCACATCACGGGGCACAGGCGCCCCTCCGCGATGCCCTGGGTGAGTGCCGCGATCAGCTCGTCGGTGGTGATCTCCTCGCCCTCCAGGTACTTCTCGATGAGGGCGTCGTCGTTCTCGGCGACCTGGTCGATGAGGCGGTCGCGTGCCGCCTGCGCGTCGGCCGCCATGTGGTCGGGCACGGGTCCGGTGGTTCCGGTCGGGGTGCCGTCGTACGTCGTGGCGGTCATGGAGACGAGGTTCACCACGCCGCGGAAGTCGTGCTGCTCGCCGATCGGGATCTGGATGGCGACGCACCCGGCGTCGAGCTCGCGCAGCATCTCGATGGCGTGGGCGTAGCCGGCCCGCTCGCGGTCCAGCATGTTCACGGCGGCGGCGCGGGCGAGGCCGGCGTCACGCGCCCGGTTCCACAGCCGTTCGGTCATGACCTCCACGCCCATCGTCGCGTTCACGACGAACAGGGCGGAGTCGGCGGCGCGCAGCGCCGAGAGGGCGTCCGCCAGGAACGAGGACTCCCCCGGCGTGTCCAGCAGGTTGACCTTGTGGCCCTTCCACGTCGCGTGGCAGAGCGACGCGGAGATGCTCATGCCGCGCCGTCGCTCGTCCTCGTCGAAGTCGGAGACCGTCGTGCCCTCGCCCACGCTCCCCAGCCGGCTCACCGCGCCGGCGGCGAAGAGCATCGCCTCCACGAGGCTCGTCTTGCCGCTTCCTCGGTGCCCCACCACCGCGACGTTGCGGATCGTGGAGGGCTGTGGGTGGGCCATTGCGGGACCCCTTTCCTCGAGGGCGTGACGTTTGTTGCGAGGACGGCGATTCTACTCCCGGGCCTGCCGGGGAGAACATGGCACGCGCAGCGGCCGGAGCCACGCCCCATCCGGCCGGCCGCGCGCCGGCGGCGCGCCTCAGCGCGGCGGCGCGGGCGGTCTGCGCGCGGCGAGCTCGACGAGCTCGTACGTCGCG
>JBFLWO010000114.1:0-6628 GCA_040757755.1 Actinomycetota bacterium | reverse complement strand
CCTCGGCGCCGACGGCGTCGGCGTCCTCCTGCGCCTCCCGCCGGATGAGGAGCGCCCTCTGCTCCGCCTCCCGGCGGACCCGCTCCGCGTCGATGGTGGCGGACTGCAGGCGCTGGCGGCTCTCGTCCTCCGCCTCGGTGCGCAGGGTGAGGGCGGCCTGCTCGGCCTGCCGCAGCACCTGGCCGACGTGGTCCCCGACCTGGGACATGAGGTCCGCCTCGCCGCCGCCGCGCGGCGCGGCGAGCGCCTCGTCGCGCTCCGCCCGGGCCTTCAGCAGCTCGCCGCGGAGCCCCTCCACGCGGCCTTCGGCGTCGCCCCGCTGGCGTTCCAGCTGGTCGCGCAGCCGGGCGACCTCGTCGCGCAGGCGGCCCAGCTCGGTGGGGTCGACGGCGCTGGCCGACCGGGCGGCCTCGACCTCGGCGCGCAGGGCGTCGCCGTCACGCCGCGCCGCGTCGAGCGCGTCGGCCGCCGCCTCCAGAAGGGCGGTGACCTCCTCGGGCCGGTAGCCCTTGCGCACCGTCTCGAACCGGGCCTGCCGGAGCATGGCCGGGGTGAACGCCTCGCCCGCTCCGTCTGGCATCGCGATCTCGCTCGTCCTCTCGGTCACCGCGCGGAAGTCTCCACCCCGGCGCGCCGGGGCGCAAGCCCGCGTCCAAACGCCGGATGTCCCGCGAATCCTACGCGGCGGGCCGGAGCGGTGCCGAGCACCGCCTCCCGCCCCGGCGGTCCCGTCAGGCGGCGGTGGGCTCGATGCGCGCCTCGCGGGCCCGCACCGCGTCCCACGAGAGCGTGATCGCCCGGCCGTCCACGGTGATGGCGCCCTGCGTGCGGAGCTTCCCGAACGCGGTGGTGACGGCCTCCCGGGACGCCCCCACGAGCGACGCCCACTGGGCGTGGGTGAGGTCGAGCTGCAGCCGCACCCCCTCCGGGGCGGCGACGCCGAAGCGCTCGGACAGCTGGTGCAGGCGCGCCCGGAGGCGGTCCTCGACCTTCATCTCGCTGACGAGGGCGACGGTCTCGCCGAGCATCTGGGCGAGGTCGGACAGCATCCCGGCGAGGTTGCGTCCCAGGCGGGGGTAGCGGGCCATGAGGGTCTCGAGCGCGTGGGCCGGCAGGGGCGACACGGCGGAGCCGTCGAGGGACGCGACGCTCGGCATGTTCGCGTGGCCGAGGGTGGAGTACACGGCGCCCGACTCCAGCAGGGTCACCATGATCTCGTGGCCGGGGGCGGTGCGCTCGAACAGGGCGATGCGCCCCTCACGCACGAGGTAGAGGTGGTCGGGCCGGGTGAGCGGGTCCGGGATCTCGGCGCCGCGGGGCCAGAACACGATGGGGAGGCGCGCCTCCAGGATGGCCAGGTCGCGCTCCGGCAGGCCGGCGAACAGGTCCATCTTCGCGAGGGCGAGCCGGCGGCGGGACGGGCGGGGCGCGATGGATGAGACACGCGGTGCGGTGGTCGCCATGTGGTCACTCTCGCAGCCGTTTGTTATGAGCACCTAAGAAGAGTGCAAGCACGTCTTTCGGCTCGGAAATGCGGAAAAGCGGGGTAACCGTCGACGTTGCGCGAGCTTGTGACGCGCGCTTCGGCGGTTCGGGCGGTGCGGGGGGCGGTGCGCCGCCGCGTGTGTCGTGCGTCCAGCACCAGGAGTTGGTGGGGTCTCGCAGGGCGCGGGTCGCGATTCAGCGATGCACGCCCGTCACCGGGGATCGACGGGAACCCCTGCACGGACACGCCGCCACGCCCGACGCGACTCGAAAGCGCTGATCGGCGACCCGCCCGGAATCGCGACACGGGCTCTCGGGGCGGAATTAGACTTTGACGACTTCCGCGAAGGGGGACGCGATGAGCCGGCCGAGCCCGGCGGTGCAGGACTACCTGAAGGCGATCTACCGCCTGGCCGAGGACGGCGAGGGGGTCCTCATCACGACCTCGCAGGTCGCGGAGGCCCTCGGCGTGACGGCGGCCTCGGCGAGCAACATGCTGCGCCGCCTCGACGAGTCGGGGCTGGCGCGCCAGACGCCGCGCCAGGGCGTGGAGCTGTCGGAGGCGGGGCGGCAGGCCGCGCTCGAGGTGATCCGCCACCACCGCCTCATCGAGACGTTCCTCGCGACGAAGCTGGGCATGCCGTGGGACGAGGTGCACGCCGAGGCGGAGATCCTCGAGCACCACATCTCCGAGTCCCTCGAGGCGCGCATCAGCGAGGCGCTCGGCCACCCGGAGCGGGACCCGCACGGCGACCCGATCCCGACCCCCGCGGGGGAGGTGGCGTCGGTGTCCACGGTGCGGCTGTCCGACCTTGCGGACGGCGCCCGCGCGACCGTGGTCCGGGTGAGCGACCACGACCCCGCGCTCCTGCGGTTCCTCGCCGAGCGCGGCCTGACGCCGGACGCCCCGGTGGAGGTCATGGGGCGCGCCCCGTTCGGCGGCCCCCTGCGGGTGCGGGTGGGGGGCGGCGACCCCGTCGAGGTCCCGCCCGACGCGGCCCGCGCGGTGAACGTGCACTGACCTCCGTGGCCCCGGTGCGGGCCTCGGCGCCTACCCGGCGATCATCAGGCTCGTCAGGTACATCACGGCGACGCCGGCGGTGAGGCCGCCCGCCGTGAGCGGGGTCATCACCCGTCCGCTGTCCGGGTCGCGCAGGGTGGGGAGGAGCTGCACGGCGACCTGGACGATCGCGCCGACCCCCACGCCGAGGAGGAGCGCCGCGAGCGGCGGGGTGAAGGCGACGCCGCCGATCCATGCCCCCAGCACGGCGGGCGCGCCGGCGACGGCGCCGAGGGCGAGGAGCTGCCCGAGCCGCGGGGAGCCGCCCGCGACGGGGGCGACGATGGCGAGGCCCTCCGTCGTGTTGTGCAGGGCGAAGCCGACGACCAGGAACGCCCCGAGGGCGAGCTCGCCGACCGCGTAGGCGCTGCCGATGGCGAGGCCCTCCCCCAGGTTGTGCAGGCCGATGCCGATCGCGACGAGGGTGGCGAGCCGCATGCCCTGGGACGCGCCGCCGCGGCGCGACACGGCGGCGTCGACGGCGCTCAGCGCGACGTACGCGACGAGCGCCCCGAGCAGCACGAGCCCCGCCCCGCCGAACGCCTGGGCGCCGGTGCCCCCGGTCTCGACCCCCTCGAGGAGCGCGTCGACCGCGAGGAACGCGAGCAGGCCGACGGTGGCGGCCATGAACAGGCGGATGAGGGCGGGCCGCACGCGGCGCACGAACGGCAGCCACAGCATCCCGAGCGTCACGGGGATGATCCCGACGTACAGGCCGAGCAGCGCCATGAGGCCGAAGAAGCCCGCGTCGCGCGCCGGCGTCTCGACGGCCGCCTCGATCTCGGCGCCGACGGTGGCGCCGGTGGCGGTGACGAGGGTCACCTCGTACGCCTCCCCCTCGATCCAGTCGTAGGGGATGCGGGCGACGGCCCCGTCGAGCCGCCCGACCTCGGGCGGGTCGACCTGCGCGGTCGGGATGTAGGCGTCGTTCACTGCGACCTGCGCGATCCGCACGGGGTCGGCGCCGTCGTTTCGCAGGTGGAGCTCGATCACCCCGGGGCGCAGCACGGTGCGCTCCACCGCCATGACCTCCTGCGGCACGCCGCGCCGGTCGAGCCCGGGCAGGTCGAGCGCGAAGAGGGCGGCGACGAGGAGCGTCACGAGGACGAGCGGCCCGAGCCCGAGCAGCCAGGCGGGCAGGCGGCGGGCGCCGCGCAGGGCGTGGGACTCGGCGGGCGGGGTCACGACACCTGGAAGAGGCCGGTCCACCCCAGCTCGGCGAACTCGCTCTGGTGGGCATGGAACATGTACGTGCCGGTGTCCGGGAACGTCATCTCGAGGATGCCGCGCTGGCCCTGCACCTGGGCGACGGTGTCGGTGAGCTCGGACGGCTCGAGCGACGTGCCGGTGGGGTAGTGGTGGAAGAAGTTGCCGTGCAGGTGGAACGAGTTGAGCAGGTCGTACTCGAGGACGTTCACGAGGTAGACGCGCAGGGGCTCGCCGCGCCGCACCGGGATGGGGCGGTCCATGTAGGCGAAGGCGACGGTGTTGACCGCGTACACCTCGTTCGACTTGTCGAAGTTCGTGTCGAAGCCGTTCTGCACCAGCACGATCTCGTGGGCGTCGGGGCGCCCGCCGGGCGGGTCGATGACGAACGCGCCGTACAGGCCCTTGGCGATGTGCGCCGCGAGCGGGAACGTGTGGCAGTGGTACAGGTGCAGCCCGAAGGGGGCGGCGGTGAACTCGTAGACGTGCTCGCCGCCGGGGGCGACGCCGCCGCCGGGCCCGGTGCCCACCGAGCCGTCGGCGACGGAGCGGTGCAGGCCGTGGAAGTGCATGGTGTGCGGGTGCGCGGTGCCGTTTCGGAAGCGGATCCGCAGCAGGTCGCCCTGGGTGGCGCGGAAGGTGGGGCCCGGTACCCGGCCGTTGTACGTCCAGGCCGGGTAGTAGACGCCGGGCGCGACCTCGATCTCCTTCTCCTCGGCGACGACCTCCCATTCGCGGAGCACCCGCCCGCCGGGCAGGCGCCGCGTGCGGCCGCGGTCCCAGTCCGTGAGGATCTCGTGCGGGTCGAACCCGTTGCGGCGGTGGTCGACGGCGCCGCGCGTGCCGGCGTGGGCGACGTCGTGGCCGGCGCCATGATCGGGGGGGCCGCCGTGAGGTGAGCCTGCCCCGGCGAGCCGGGCCCCGCCCGCGAGGACGGCGAGGCCGCCCGCTCCCGCCGCGGCGCCGAAGAGGGCGCGTCTGGTGATCGCCGTCTGGCCCATACAGCTCCCCAACCCGAGTTAGCGCTCGCTTGCGTTCGAGTATGCCAAGGCTAATTCTGGCGCGCAAGGGGTGCCGAGGGGGCGGGCGGCATGTTAGGGGCACCGAACATTTATCGTTCAGTCACCCTTGCGCCGTGGCGGGGCGGTCCGGTACCGTCGCCTCTACCGGTCATACACATGACCTTTAGAAAAACGCAGCCAGGGGAGGCTCTCGCGATGGGGAACGGCCACACGGCGACCGCGGTGGACGCGGACGCCCTGCTCGAGGAGGCGCACCGGCGGGCGCACCGCCTGCCCGAGGGCTTCCCGGGGTTCCGCGCCCGGCTGGCGCTGGTCGACGGCGACGACCTGCACGAGGGGGAGGTGTCGGTGGAGGACACCACCGTGCTCGTGCAGCTGCCCGGGGCGCCGCAGGACGCCGTGGAGTGGGCGCGCGCGGAGCTCGCGTCCATGACGTCGCACCGGCGCCACCAGAGCTACGCCGACGGTGACGGCCGGTGGGGCAAGCGGCTGGCCGGCCCGGAGGGGCCGCTCGGCGTGACGGTGGAGCTGGAGGACCCGCTCCTGTCGAGCTACCGCCTGCGTGACGGCCTGCTCGACGAGGTGACGCGCTGCACAACGCGGGAGCGCTTCTCGATCCTTGTGCAGAGCCGCACCCCCGCGCCGGACGGGCGCCTGCTGCCCTCCGCGTTCACGGTGCTGTGGTGGGACCTGCCGACCGGCGCGCTGTCGCGCACCGACATCTACACCGACGAGCACGTGGTGGTGGGGGACGCGGTGCTGCCGTCCGTCCGCCGCGTGAGCTCGGCCGACGACGGCGGCCTGCGGGTGCGCGAGATCGTGCTGAACGGCCACGAGCTCGTGGGGGCGGCCCGATGAGGCGGCGCATCGCGACGCTCGCCGCCGCCGCGCTCGTCGCGCTGCCCGGGGCGGCGGTCCCCGCGGTCGCGGCCGGCGCGGGGACCCGCGCGGAGGCCCCGGTGGAGCGCGCCCCGCGGCTCCCCGTCCAGGTGCGCGACGCCGAGGGACGCCGGGTGACGGTGCGGGACACCCGCCGGATCGTGTCGCTGAACGGGGACGTCACCGAGGTGGTGTTCGCCCTCGGGCTGGGCGCCCGGGTGGTGGGGGCCGACACCAGCTCGACCTACCCCGCGGCGGCCCGCACGCTGCAGACGATCGGCAACGAGCGGTCTCTGAGCGCGGAGGGGATCCTGTCGCTCTCCCCGTCGCTCGTGATCGGATCGACGAACGCCGGCCCCAAGGCCGTCATCGAGCAGATCCGTGGCGCGGGGGTGCCGGTGCTGATCCTGCCCGACGACGAGCGGATGAGCGGCGTGGTGACGAAGATCCGCAACGTCGCCCGCGCGCTCGGCGTGCCGCGCCGCGCCGCCCGCCTCGCGGCGCGCGTCCAGGACGAGATCGCGGCGGCCCGGGCGAAGGCCACGGTCGCCCGCGTCCGTCCCCGCGTCGCGTTCCTGTACCTGCGCGGGTCCCGGGTGCAGCTCCTCGGCGGCCGCGGGTCCCGGGCGGACGTGATGATCGAGGCGGCCGGCGGCGTGAACGTGGGCTCGGAGCTCGGCATCCGCAACTTCGTCCCGGTGACCGCCGAGGCGCTGGTGGCGGCGCGCCCGGACGTGATCCTCGTGCCGGAGGCGGGCCTCGCGTCGGTCGGCGGCGTCGACGGGCTTCTGCGCATCCCCGGGGTGGCGCAGACCCCCGCCGGGCAGGCCCGGAAGGTGCTCGCCTACGACGACCTCATGCTCCTGGCGCTGGGGCCGCGCACCGGCAAGGCGATCGACCTCCTGCGCCGGGGCCTGCACCCCGAGCTGGGGTAGGCGCGGCGGTGCCGCTGTCGCGGGTGGCGGGGGAGGGCGAC
>JBFLWO010000113.1:0-6629 GCA_040757755.1 Actinomycetota bacterium | reverse complement strand
GGCGCCGTGCACGCGCCGCGCCCGGCCCACCACCACCATCACTGATGGGCGCCGCCGTCACCGCCCGCGACCTCGCGGTGGGCTACGCCGGGCACGCCGTGGTGGAGGGGATCGACCTCGACGTCCCCGCCGGCACGTGGGTGTCGGTGGTGGGGACGAACGGGTGCGGCAAGTCCACCCTGCTCAAGACGGTCGTCGGGCTCCTCCCCCCCGTCCACGGCGCCCTCGCCGTGCTGGACGGGGCACCGGGCGCGGCGCCGCGCCGCGTCGCGTACCTCGCCCAGTCCCGCGACGAGGGCTTCCTGCTGCCACTCCGCGCCCGCGATCTCGTGCGGATGGGGCGGTACTCGGTGCGCGGCCTCCTCGGCCGCCTCCGCGACGACGACCACGCCGCGGTGCGCCGCGCGATGCGCGCCGTCGGCATCGACGACCTCGCCGACCTTCCGCTCGGCCGCCTGTCGGGGGGCCAGCAGCAGCGGGTGCACCTCGCCCAGGCCCTGGCGCGCGACGCCGCCCTGATCGTTCTCGACGAGCCCACGTCCGGCCTGGACGCGGCGAGCCGCGCCCTCTACCGCGCCGTGGTGCGGGAGGAGTGCGCCCGCGGCGCCACCGTCGTCGCCGCCACCCACGACGTCACGGAGGCCGCGCAGGCCGACCTCGTCCTGCTGCTCGCCCAGCGGGTCGTGGCCGCCGGCCCGCCCGGCGAGGTCCTCACCGCCGCGAACCTCCTCGCCACCTTCGGCGTCGTCATCAGCGAGCTGCCGGAGGGCCTCCTCGTCATGGACCCCGACCACCAGCACCAGACGATCGACTGACCGCCGGACGGCGGCGCCCCGGCGCTACGCGGCGCGGCAGTCGGGGCAGCGGCCGCGCAGCACCACGTCGTGCTCGTCGACCGAGAAGTCCTGCGCCCGCGCGACCCGGTCGATCGCCGTCTCGAGCCGCCGGTCCTCGAAGGGGCTGACCCGGCCGCAGTCGAGGCACACGATGTGATGGTGGTGGTCGACGCCGCGGGCCGCCTCGTACCGGGCGGTGCCGCCCCCCAGGTCGAGGCGCTGCACCAGGCCGAGGCGCTGCAGCACCTCGAGGGCCCGGTACACGGAGGCGAGCCCCACCTTGCGCCCGTCGGCGCGCAGGGCGTCGAAGATCTCCTGGGCGGTGAGGCAGCAGTCCTGCGCGGCGAGGCGCTCCATCACGGCGGTCCGGGCGCCGCCGCTGCGAAAGCCCGCCTGCCCCAGCCGCTCCGTCGCGTGGCGCGTCCAGGCGCCCGCGTCGAGCGCATCGCCGCCATGCCGGTGGGAATCGGTACTCATTCCCGTCAAGGATAGCGGGGCGGCGGCCCGGCGGGGTGTCCCGTGCGGGGCGCGGGGCGGCGGGCGCACCGGTCCTCCCGACGTCCGGCCCCGGGCTCACGGACCCGGGCACGGGCCCGGGAGGCGGCGCCCATCGTGCCAGACCGGCATGATCCGCGCGACGATTCGGAAGGCGACCCGGGAGGCGGCGATGGCGGTGACGGCCAAGGTCATGGAGTTCGCCGGGGGCATCGACGCGGACGGACGGCTCGTCGCGGAGGACGGGGCGGAGCCGATCGAGGCGGGCGACGGCTGGACCCCCGAGCACCTCGTGCTCGCCGCCGTGACCCGGTGCTCACTGTCGAGCCTGCGGTACTACGCGACGCGCGCGAAGGTCGAGATGAGCGGCACGGGCCGCGCGTACGGGCGGGTCACGGCCCGGCCGGAGGACGGGCGGTACGCGTTCGTCGACGTGTCCGTCTCCCTCGACGTGACCCTCGACCCGGAGCCCACCCCGGAGGTCGTCGCGAAGCTCCTGCGGCGCGCCGAGGACGGCTGCTTCATCGGCCAGTCCCTCCGCGCGAAGCCCGCCTACACGTGGGTCGTGAACGGGCAGGAGACCGCCACGGGCTAGCCCTTGCCGGCCCTGCGGTTCCGGGATGCGGGCGGCGCTACTGCGCCGCGGGGGGCGGGGCCCCGGCCCCGATCCGCACGGGGCGCCGGCCCCAGATCACGACGCCGGCGCCGAAGGTGAGGCGCCGCATGCGCACGTCCTCCAGGCCCGCGGCGCGGTACAGGTCGAGGAGCGCCGGGAGGGGGTACCGGCGGTCGAAGTCCGGGACGCTCTGCGCGAGGAACCGCATCGCGGCGCCCCACTCCCGCGACATGAGCCGCCCCGCGACGGGGAGCACGGCGCCGGTGTACGCCCGCCATGCGATACGCGCCGGCGGCCAGGACGGCACGCCGAACTCGAGGCTCGCGACGGTGCCGCCGGGGTGCACGACGCGGACGATCTCCCTCAGCGTGTCCAGCGGGTCGTCGACGTAGCGCAGGAGGTACGTGAACGTGGCGGCGTCGAAGGCGTCGTCGTCGAACGGCAGGTCCTCCGCCTGCGCCTGCACGAGCTCGACCCGGTCGGCGACGCCCCGCTCCGCGAGCCGCACGCGGGCCTGGGCGAGCATCTCGGGGCTCTGGTCCACGGCGACGACGTGGCAGCCGTAGCGGAGGGCGATCTCCGCCGCGACCGCCCCGGTGCCGGTGGCGACGTCCAGGACCCGGGCGTCGGGGGCGGACCGCAGGCGCGACACGAGGTAGGCGCGCCAGCCCGGTTCCCGGCCCAGCGACAGGCGGGACCCGCGGCGCTCGTAGCCGTCCGCGATGCCCGCGAACAGGGCGCGGGCGTGGTGCTTGCGGTCGTCGGGGGTCAGTACAGCGCCTGGGCCAGCCGCCGCCGGAACCGGACGGTGAGGGGATGCTGGTCGCCGAGATCCCGGAACACCGCGATCATCGCCTGGCGCAGGTCCTCGCGGCGGCGCGCGTCGGCGCGCGGTGTGGTGCGCAGCGCGTCGAGGAGGTGCCCGAGGGCGCCCTCCCGGTCGTCGCGCTCCAGCGCGCCGAGGCCCGCGTGGACGTCCGGCACGTCGATGTCGCGCAGCCGCGCCAGGGCGATGAGCCCCTGCGCCTCCGCGTCGTGCTCCACGGGGGTGAGGACGCCGGCGACGTCGGCGTGGCGGTCGGTCGCGAGGAGGATCCGGGCGAGGGCGACACGGGCGCCGACATGCCCGGGGTCCGCGAGGATCGCGGCGCGCAGGGAGTCCTCGTCCCCGGCGGCGACGAGGCGGTCCGCCTCGGACGGCGCGACGCGGTCGAGGAACGACTCGACCCCGGCGGGGGTCTGCAGCCCGACGAACTCGGCGGCGACCTTGCCGCCCTTGAACGCCTTCACGGCGGGGATGCTCATCACCCGGTACGTCTGGGCGAGGCGGGGGTTCGCGTCGATGTCGACCTTGGCGAGGACGACGTCGCCGCCGCGCCGCTCCACCGCCGTCTCGAGGATCGGCGCGAGCTGCCGGCACGGGCCGCACCACGCCGCCCAGAAGTCCACGACCACGGGCACCTCGTGGGAGCGCCCCAGGACCTCGTCCGCGAACGTCGCCTCCGTCACGTCCACCGCATCACCTCGTCGCTCGTCGGTCGGCGGCAGACGGTAGCGAACCGTCGCCGCACCCAGCCCCGATGCGCGTCAGGGGACCCTGCGCGTCAGGCGGCCAGCGGGGCCCGGCCGGCGTCGTCGCGCGGCGGGCGGCACCGCGGGCAGGGGGCCCAGTGGGCGGCGAGGTACCGCCACGGCGCGTGGATGATGTCGCGGACCCCGCCGTCGCCGCGCGCGGGCGCGTCGGCGCAGCCGATCCGGTGGTAGCGGCCGAAGCCGCCGGCGCTCATGTGCGCTACGACCCCATGGCTCGCGGGGTCCCAGTGCCGCTCGATCGTCATCTCCGTCCCTTCCTCTTCCCGACGCGCCCGTCGCGCGTCCACGCCGCCCGTGCGGCGTCCGTTCATGCCTTTCCCGTCGACGTCGGCCGGCACGCCCCCCGACTTGAGGAGCGCCCGCGCCGGGACCGTCCGGGTCACGGTCTTCTACCTCCCGCGGGGCGGGTTCCCTGCCGCGCCGGTCGCGGGACGCCCGGCGGGACGGTGCGTCTAACCTTCCCCGGTCACCGATCCGGAAGGCACGATGAGCGAGCAGTACGTCTTCACCATGTATCGGCTCGGGAAGCACATCCCTCCCGACCGCGACGTCCTGAAGGACATCACCCTGGCGTTCCTGCCGGGGGCGAAGATCGGCGTGCTGGGGCCGAACGGCGCCGGGAAGAGCACGCTCCTGCGCATCATGGCGGGCGAGGAGAAGGCGTTCTCCGGGGACGCGGCCCTCGCGCCGGGCGCCACGGTCGGGTTGCTGCACCAGGAGCCCGAGCTGGACCCGGCGAAGGACGTGCGCGGCAACGTGGAGGACGGCGTCGCCGCGACCCGGGCGCTCCTGACGCGCTACGAGGAGATCAGCGCGCGGCTGGCGGAGGACATCTCCCCGGAGGAGATGGAGGCGCTCCTGGAGGAGTTCCAGGAGGTGCAGGATGCGATCGAGCGGGCGAACGCCTGGGATCTCGACCGGCAGCTCGAGGTGGCGATGGACGCGTTGCGGTGCCCGCCGCCGGACGCGGACGTCACGACGCTGTCGGGCGGGGAGCGGCGCCGCGTCGCACTGTGCCGCCTGCTTCTCAGCGCGCCCGACCTGCTGCTGCTGGACGAGCCGACGAACCACCTGGACGCCGAGTCGGTGGCGTGGCTGGAGCGGTTCCTGGAGGAGTACGCGGGCACCGTCGTCGCCGTCACGCACGACCGTTACTTCCTGGACAACGCCGCCGGCTGGATCCTGGAGCTGGACCGGGGGCGGGGCATCCCGTGGAAGGGGAACTACTCCTCGTGGCTGGAGCAGAAGGAGCAGCGGCTCGCGCAGGAGGAGAAGCAGGAGTCGGCGCGGCGGCGCGCCCTGGCCCGCGAGCTGGAGTGGGTGCGGTCCAGCCCGAAGGCGCGGCACGCGAAGAGCAAGGCGCGTCTGGCGAACTACCAGCGGCTCCTCGCGGAGGAGGGCAACCAGAAGCTCGGCACGGTGGAGATCCGGATCCCGCCGGCGCCGCGCCTCGGTGACGTGGTGGTGGAGGCGGCGGGGGTGTCGAAGGCGTTCGGCGACCGGCTGCTGTTCGAGGACCTCTCGTTCAGCCTGCCGCCCGCCGGGATCGTGGGGGTGATCGGCCCGAACGGGGCGGGGAAGACGACGCTGTTCCGGATGATCGCGGGGCAGGAGACCGCCGACGGCGGGGAGCTGCGGGTGGGCGAGACGGTGCAGCTCGCCTACGTCGACCAGTCCCGGGCGGAGCTCGACCCGCAGAACACGGTGTGGAAGGAGATCTCCGGCGGGCGGGACATGATGCTGCTCGGCGGGAAGGAGGAGGTGAGCTCCCGCGCGTATGTCGCGTCGTTCGGGTTCAAGGGCTCCGACCAGCAGAAGCCGGTGGGGCACCTGTCCGGCGGGGAGCGCAACCGCGTGCACCTGGCGAAGATGCTGGCGGGGGGCGGCAACCTGATCCTGCTGGACGAGCCGAGCAACGACCTCGACGTCGACACGCTGCGCGCCCTGGAGGACGCGATCCTGTCGTTCTCCGGGTGCGCCGTGGTGATCAGCCACGACCGGTGGTTCCTGGACCGGATCGCCACCCACATCCTCGCGTTCGAGGGGGACTCCCGCACCACGTGGTTCGAGGGGAACTACGAGGAGTACGAGGAGCACCGCCGCCGCACGCTGGGGCCGGAGGCGGCGCAGCCGCACCGCATCAAGTACAAGCGCCTCACGGACCGCGTGTAGCCACGCCGCGGCGCCCCCTTCCGGCGGGGGCGCCGCGGTCAGGCCGTGAGCCGCCGGTGGATGGCGTCGGCCACGGCGCGGGCGTCGCCGCCGAAGCCGGCGAGGATGCCGGAGGCGCGGCGGGTGAGCCACGGCGCCCCCACGACGTAGACCCCGGGGGCGGCTTCCAGGCCGCCGCCGCGTGGCGCGCCGGACGGGGCGAGCGCACCCGGGGGGAGCCATGCGGCGTCCGGCCCGAACCCGGTGGACCAGATCACGGTCCCCACACCGGTGCGGCGCAGGTCGAGCTCGCGCGTCGGCGCGATCGGCGCGTCGAGCGGCGCGTCCACCGGGTCGTCCTCCGGCGGCGGCGCGTCGATCCCGGCGCGCGCGACGTAGTCGTCGACGAGGCGGCGGTGGCGCGCGGCGGCGGCGTCCGCGAACGCCATGTTCTCCGCCAGGTCCTCCGCCAGGGCCATCCGGTCGCCGTCGACGCCGGCGACCCGTCCCAGCAGCGTGCAGCCGTCGCGGGCGAGCTGCTGCAGGCTCACGGTGTGGCCGCCGCGCGTCCCGGACACCTGCGGCTGGGTGGCGGTGCGCGCCGACTCGTCCACGTCGCCGGCCCGCTGGTCGAGGAAGCCGCAGTCGCGCCACCACTCGAGGATGTCGCGGCCGCGGTAGCGGCGGGGGATGCGCCCGACGCGGCTCGTCGCGAGGAGCACCCGGCGGCCGGCCTCCAGGAGGTCCTCCGCGATCTGGCAGCCGGATTGGCCGGCGCCGACGACGAGGACGGCGCCGGGGCCGAGCTCCCCGGGTGACCGGTAGTCGGCGGTGTGGAGGCTCCGCACGCCGGGGGGAAGCGCACCGGCGAGCGCGGGGAGCCGCGGGACGCTCTGCGCGCCGCTTGCGACGACGACGGCGCGGGCGTCGACCGGGCC
>JBFLWO010000112.1:0-6631 GCA_040757755.1 Actinomycetota bacterium | reverse complement strand
GGGCGAGCTCGGGGGTGGCGGTGTCGAGGAGCCCGCCGTGGCGGTCGAGGGAGCGCGCCAGGGGCCCCTCGAGCTGCCGCAGCGCCAGGGCGTCGATGCACCCGGCGTGCCCCGCCATCAGGGGGGCGTCCTCGACGTGCGCGAGGAGCGCCGCCCGCACCTCCAGGGCGACCTCGACGGTGACGAGCACCGCCTCCAGGTCCTCCGGGTCGAGGGCCGCGCCGCGCTGCGCCGCCCGCGCCGCGGCGCGCACGTCGTGGGCGCCCGCCGGGGGCGACACCCCCAGGCGCGCGAGGTCGAGCGCCTCCAGCGTCTCGGCCTGCAGCCGCTCCACCTCGCGCCGGTCCCGGGACGGCGCGACCGCCAAGGCGAGGTCCTGCCCGGCGGGGAACGCCGCCTCCGCCGCCAGGCGCGCACGCACGGCGGGCAGCTCCAGCAGCTCGATGCTCCGCGGATCCACGGACCGGGATGCTAGATGAGCGCTGAAGAATCTCTTCGCAGCCGACTCGCCGAAGGGTTCCATGACGATTCTCCAGCGTGATGCGCCCGACCATCGAGTGTCTCTCGGTCCGGTGCCCGTCGCGATGACGGTCGCGCATCGCCGGGCACGACGCGCGACCAGCCAACGGCCCTTCTTCACGGACGTCGTCTCGTCCCGCCCCCGGTGCCAAGACGGGGCGAACGTCGCCGGGAGCAGAACTGGGAGCCCGGCGCGTCCCCGGGCCGCGCCCCCCGTCAGCGCGTGACGGTCACCGCGGCGGCCCGCGCGAGCGCCGCCTCCAGGCGCTCCCACGCCGCGCGCTCCGCCTGGTCGTAGTCCTCGTCGCTGGCGTACAGGTGCGCGCAGCGGGACACGGCGAGGTAGTCGGAGCGGGCCCGCTCCACCTCCGCGGCCGGGTCCGGCGCGGGGCTCGTGGCGGTGTGCGACTCGGCGGTCATGATGCCCTCACTATCGGCATCGCGGCGCCGGACACGAGGGGTCCGTCACCGGTCCGCCGCCGGTCACGCGGCAGGCGGACGCACCACGTACTGGCGCAGCACCAGGTCGCGGAACGTGACCGGCCCGCGCGGGCCGGGGACGTGGTCCACGTTGATTCCCGTCTCGGGCGCCGCGGTGAGCTCGAAGCCGTCGAGGCGCCGCGTGGTGACGTTCCAGAACCCGCCGGTGCCGGCGTACGCGGTGAGGAACGCCTCGGCGGTGGCCGCGTTCCGGGTGGCGATGCCGGCGGCGATGCCGGACGTCTCGTCGTTCGCGATCTCGGCGGCCGCGGCGGCGTCGGCGGCGGAGGCGATGGTCACGGTCGCCTCGTTGCCGTCGTCGAGCGCCCACTCGTGGCCCAGCGGGTGCGGGTGCGGCGGCAGCGACGCCCGGATCCCCATGTCCTGCAGCAGCGCGACGACCCCGGGGAGGAGCTCGTCGTAGCGGTCCGCCGCGAGGAGCAGCAGGTTGAGCCGGTTGCACACGCCGAGGCGGTCCAGGCTGCGGCGGATGAGCGCGTGGGCGGCGTCGACGTCCGCGTCGCGGTCGACGAACAGCACGCCGCCGCCGTCCGCGTGGGCGAGCGTGCGCACCCCGTGCGCCGCGGCGTGCGCCCCGAGGGCGGCGGTGGTGGGGCCGCTGCCGCGGATGATCACGAGCGGGATGAGCTTCGGCTGCGCGCACAGGGCGTAGGCGGCGGAGCGGTCCGCGGACCGCACGAGCTGCACCGCCTGCGGGTCGAGCCCCGCGTCCCGCATGGCGGGGCGGATCACGTGGTCGAGCAGCGCCAGGGCCGACGCGAGGGCGGCGGAGCCGGTGCGCAGCACCCCGGCGTTTCGCGACTTGACGAGCTGGGAGGCGATGTCGACCGTGACGTTCGGGCGGGCCTCGTAGTTCGCCCCGATCACCCCGACGGGGCGGCGGCGGTCCTCCACGACGACCCCGTCCGGCAGCGTCCACGTCCCGGCGACGGGGTCGAGGTCGGGGGCAGCGGCGAGCGCCGCGATCTGCCCCGCCATCTTCTCGAGCCGGCCGGCGTCGAGGCGGAGCCGGTCGAGGAGGGCGTCGGTCATGCCGCCGGCCTCGGCGGCGGCGACGTCGGCGGCGTTCGCCGCAAGGACGGGGGCGGTGTCGCCGCGCAGGTTGGCGGCCATCCCCTCGAGGGCGGCGCGGACGGCGGCGGGCGCGGCGGAGGCCATCGCGGCGCTCGCGCGCTTCGCGGCCTGGCCGGCCTCGATGACGAGGTGGGTCGTGTCGGTCGCGTTCACGGGCGGGATCCTACCGGCGCGCCCGGTCCGCCCCCGTGGGGAGGCGGTGTAGCGTGCCATCACCCGCGGGACCCCGTGCAACGTCACCGGAGAGGAGAGTCGGATGCCCGTTCTCGCCGCGTTCGCCGCCGCCGCCGTCGCCACCGCGACCACCGCCCCCCTGCCGCCCTGGCGGCGCAACCCCCCGATCGCGGCGACGAGCGGAGACGCGCGCGTCGTGGCCCGGGAGTGGCGGGTCGCGGACAACCGCGACACCTGCGCGCCGCTCAGCTTCGCGACGGTCCGGGCGGGCGGGATCTCGGGGGCGCGGGCGCGCCGCGCCGTGTTCGCCGGCGGCTGGGGCGTGGCGTGGGACATCCCCGGCCAGCGCTCCGCGTTCGGCGTCGCCGGCGCGGGGGTGGACGCGGAGCCCGAGGACATCACCCGCTGGCCGAACGTGATCCGCTGGCGCGACGGCAGCGCCGCCGGCTACGGATTGACGGGGGACACGGGCCCCGGCTACCTCGCCTACGTGAAGGTCGCCGGGCAGGGGTGCCTCTACAACGTGTGGAGCAACGTGTCGCGCCGCCACCTGCGGCTCATCCTGAGCCACCTGCGCCGCGTGCGGTAGCGCCGCGTCGCTGCCGCGGGCCGGGGCGGCGCGGGGGTCAGGCGATGACGCGCAGCGTCCGCACGACCCGCTCGCCGCCGCCGGTGGCGACGACCCGCACGCGCAGGCCCCTCACGGACAGCCCGCGAAGCGGCATCCGGCAGGTGAGGAGGCGCGACGCGGGGAGGGTGGCGCGGCAGCGGCCCACCACCTTCCAGCGGCCGCCGGCGCGGCGCACCGCGGTGAACGACACGGTGGCGTTCTTGGAGGGGGTCGCCTGCACCACCACCGTGCGCTGCACGCGCTGGGCGACGGCGCCGAGAAGGGCGAGGCGGGTCGCGGCGGGCGTGCCCGTCGCTCCCGGCGCGGCCGGCGGCGACGCGGGCGACGCGGGCGATGCCGGGGTGGCGGAGGACAGCGGCACGGAGGGGGTGACGAGCACCGGCGCCGGCTGCGGCGTGGGCGGCACGAGGATCCGCACCTGCACCTCGCTGAAGACGCCGGGCTGCTCCACGCTGGTGGCGCGGATCCGCACGGTCTCGCCGGCCGGCACCTGCGCCGGCGCCACGTACAGGCCGTCCGCGCTGATCGTGCCGACGGTGGAGTTGCCGCCCTGGACGCCGTCGACGCTCCACGTCACCGCCGGGCCCGCGTTCGTGACGGTCGCGGTGAGCTGCGCGCTGGTCCCCGCGAGGAGCGTCGCGGGAAGACCCGAGATGCCGATCGTCGCGGCGGGGGCCTCCCCCACCGTGATCGACGCGGTGGCCTGCGCGGGGCTCGTCGGGTAGTTGCCCCCCTGCCCGAGCTGCGTCGCGCTGAAACGGAAGCTGTCGGGGCCGGTGTAGCCGGCGTCGGGGACGTAGGTGACCGTGGACCCGCCGGTGGAGTCACCCACGGCGAGGGTCACGCCGCCGCTCGTCAGCACCCCGTGGTCGGGGAGCGACTCGATCCGGAAGCGGCGCGCGAAGGTGGGGTTGCCGACCTTGGTCGCGGCGAAGGTCACGCTCCCACCGCTCGGGGGCACCGTGACGGACACGGCGTTCGCCACGTACCCGGGCACCACGATGGGTGTCGCCATGAACGTCGGCGTCTCGATGGAGTTGTTCGTCTCGTTGCTCTCGAGGACCACGTTGTTCTGGTCCACCTGGGAGGCGAGGTAGTACGTGCCGGGCTGCACCGCGGACACGTCGACCCACTGGAAGGCGAGCCACCAGCCGTACGTGTCGCGCCAGCCGGGCGACACCCCCATCTTCACGTTCGCCGCGTTCGGATACCCCTGGCGGCAGAAGCCGTCGACGTACTCGTCGGTGTACACGGGGTCGCCGGCGGCGGGGTTCACCTTCTCGACGTCCTCGAGGCAGAAGCCGACCTTCTGGCCGGGCGCGACCTCCGCGGTCCTCGCCTCGTTCCAGAGGGAGTAGCGGGCGATCCGGTCGAGGTGCCAGTGGTTGTGGTCGTCGTTCGCCTCGTAGTGGATGCGGGGCGGGCCGACGGGCGGCGGGTCGAGGGGCGCGCCGTTCACGTACTGGCGGGTGAAGGTCATCTCCCCGCCGGTGCCGCTGGGCGAGGACCCGCGGATCTCGAGGGGGCCGCTGCCGATGTTGTCGATGAACCCGTCGAAGCGGACCATCAGCGCCTTGTGCCCGTCGGGGTAGCGGTACTCCCCGATGACGGGGTTCTCCGGCGCGTCGGCGACGAGGTCGGGAAGCTGGTCGGGGGCGCCCGTCGCCTGGATGATCGGGACGGCGCCGGCGACCGCCGCGCTGGCGAGAAGGCCGGTGAGGAGGATCTTCCGCGACCGCACCGCGAGACCATACCGGCGCCAGCGATGTAAGGAAACTGAACTTTCGGGGGGTTCCGGAGATCCGGTCCGCCGAACTCGCCGGGGAACCTTGACACGCCCGTGCTAAGGTCGCCGCCCGGATGGGGAGCACCGAGACGTTGACGATCCACGAGGCCGCCGAGATCACGGGGTGGTCGGCCCGCATGTTGCGCTACATCGAGCGCGCCGGGCTGGTGGTGCCGCCGCGGTCGGGCTCCGACTACCGCCTCTACGGGGCCGCCGAGCTTCAGCGGCTCCGCACCCTGCGCGAGCTGCTCGACGCCCACGAGGTGGGCCTCGCCGAGATCGGCTTCGCGCGGCGGCTGCGCACCGACCCGGGCCTCGCCCGCGACGTGGCCGGGTGGCTGGACGCCACCGCCACGCGCCCCGCCGACGTCCCCGAGGACGCCTGGCTCCTCTGGGAGCAGGACAAGCACATGCGCCTGCTCCACCGCGCCGAACCCGCACCGACGACATCACGGAGACCGCTTTGACGACGACCGTCCCCCTCGCATCGACCGACTTCAAGGTCGCCGATCTGTCCCTGGCGGAGTTCGGCCGCAAGGAGATCCGCCTCGCCGAGCACGAGATGCCCGGCCTGATGGCGATCCGCGCCGAGTACGCCGACAGCCAGCCCCTGAAGGGGGCGCGCATCACGGGCTCCCTCCACATGACGGTGCAGACCGCGGTGCTGATCGAGACCCTCGCCGCGCTCGGCGCCGAGCTGCGCTGGGCGTCCTGCAACATCTTCTCCACCCAGGATCACGCGGCGGCCGCGATCGTCGTCGGCCCGTACGGCAGCCCGGAGGAGCCGAAGGGCGTGCCGGTCTTCGCCTGGAAGGGCGAGACCCTGGAGGAGTACTGGTGGTGCACGGAGATGGCCCTGCGCTGGCCGGACGGCGCCGGGCCGAACATGATCCTCGACGACGGCGGCGACGCCACCCTGCTGGTGCACAAGGGCCTGGAGTTCGAGGCGGCCGGCGCGGTGCCGGACCCGGCGACCGCCGAGTCCGAGGAGTTCGCGATCGTCCTGGACCTGCTGCGCCGCTCCCTGCGTGAGGACCCGCAGCGCTGGACGGGCATCGCGGCCGGCATCAAGGGCGTCACGGAGGAGACCACGACCGGCGTGCACCGCCTGTACCAGCTCGCGGAGGCCGGCGGCCTGCTGTTCCCCGCGATCAACGTGAACGACTCGGTGACGAAGAGCAAGTTCGACAACCTGTACGGGTGCCGCCACTCCCTGATCGACGGCATCAACCGCGCCACCGACGTGATGATCGGCGGCAAGACCGCAGTGGTGTGCGGCTTCGGCGACGTCGGGAAGGGGTGCGCGGAGAGCCTGCGGGCCCAGGGCGCCCGGGTCGTGGTGACGGAGATCGACCCGATCTGCGCGCTGCAGGCCGCGATGCAGGGCTACCAGGTGGCGACGGTGGAGGACGTGGTCGGCACCGCGGACATCTTCATCACCGCCACCGGCAACCGCAGCATCATCACCGCGGAGCACATGTCGCGGATGAAGCACCAGGCGATCGTGGGGAACATCGGGCACTTCGACAACGAGATCGACATGGCCGGCCTCGCGAAGCTGCCGGGCGTGACGCGGGTGAACATCAAGCCGCAGGTGGACGAGTGGGTGTTCCCGGACGGGCACTCGATCATCGTCCTGTCGGAGGGGCGCCTCCTGAACCTGGGGAACGCCACCGGGCACCCGTCGTTCGTGATGTCGAACTCGTTCAGCAACCAGGTGATCGCGCAGATCGAGCTGTTCACGAAGGAGGGCGAGTACGACAAGCAGGTGTACGTGCTGCCGAAGCACCTCGACGAGAAGGTCGCCCGCCTGCACCTCGACGCCCTCGGCGTGCGGCTGACGACGCTGACGGAGGAGCAGGCCGACTACCTCGGCGTGCCGGTCGCGGGTCCGTACAAGCCGGACCACTACCGCTACTGAGGTGCCTCCCCGGGGGCCGGCCGCG
>JBFLWO010000111.1:0-6632 GCA_040757755.1 Actinomycetota bacterium | reverse complement strand
GGAGCCGCCGGTGCCTCGCGACGTCAAGACCCTCCTCTCCACACGCCGGTTCTTCGGCCGCACCGAGCCCGTGGCCGACGGATGGAGCGAGGTCGGAACCGCCTCGCGGGCCTGGGAGTCGGCCTACCGCGACCGGTGGCAGCACGACCGCATCGTGCGCTCCACCCACGGGGTGAACTGCACCGGGTCCTGCTCGTGGAAGATCCACGTGAAAGAGGGGATCGTCACCTGGGAGACCCAGCAGACCGACTACCCCGAGAACGGCCCGGACGTCCCCGACTACGAGCCGCGCGGCTGCCCGCGCGGGGCGTCGTTCTCCTGGTACGTGTACTCGCCGCTGCGGGTCCGCTACCCCTACGTGCGCGGCGCCCTGCTGGAGGCGTGGCGCGCCGAGCTGGAGCGCACCGGTGACCCGGTCGAGGCGTACGCGGCGGTGGTGGACAGCCCCGGCAAGCGGGACGCGTACGTGCGCCAGCGCGGCAAGGGCGGGTTCGTGCGGGCCTCCTGGGACGAGGTCGCCGACCTCGTCGCCGCCTCGCACGTCCACACGATCCGCCGTCACGGCCCCGACCGCGTCGTCGGCTTCTCGCCGATCCCCGCGATGTCCATGGCCTCCTACGCGGCCGGCGCCCGCTACCACTCGCTGATCGGCGGGGTCCTCGCCAGCTTCTACGACTGGTACGCGGACCTGCCGCCCGCCTCCCCCCAGATCTGGGGGGACCAGACCGACGTGCCGGAGTCGGCGGACTGGTGGAACGCCACCTACCTGATGATGTGGGGCTCCAACATCCCCATGACCCGCACGCCGGACGCGCACTTCATGACGGAGGCCCGGTACCGCGGCCAGAAGACCGTGGTCGTGTCGCCGGACTACTCGGACCACACGAAGTTCGCGGACCACTGGCTCGCCGCGCAGCCGGGCACCGACGGGGCGCTGGCGATGGCGATGGCGCACGTCATCATGCGCGAGTTCTACGTCGACCGGCAGGTGCCGTACTTCGAGGGCTACGCGCGGCGGTTCACGGACCTGCCGCACCTCGTGGAGCTCGTGCCGCGCGGCGACGCCTTCGTGGGCGGGCCGTTCCTGCGCGCCTCCGACATCGGCGCGGGCGGCGAGAACGCCGAGTGGAAGACCGTGGTGCTGGACGCGTCGAGCGGCCGCCCCGCCGTGCCGAACGGCTCGGTGGGCTTCCGCTGGGGGGATGAGGGCAAGGGCCGCTGGAACCTCGACGCGGAGGGCGTCGACCCGGTGCTCACCCTGCTCGGCCGCCACGACGAGCTCGTCCTGGTGGACCTGCCGCGGTTCGACGTCGGCGAACGGGAGGGCGGCGACGCGATGCGCCGCGGCGTTCCCGCCGTGCGCGTGGGGGACCGCCTGGTGACCACGGTGTTCGACCTCCTGGCGGCGCAGCTCGGCGTGCACCGCGACGGGCTGCCGGGGTCCTGGCCGTTCGGCCCGGACGACCCGGAGCCCTACACCCCCGCGTGGCAGCAGGAGATCACCGGGGTCGACGCGGACCTGTGCACCCGCATCGCGCGGGAGTTCGCCCGCAACGCGGAGCGGACCCAGGGCCGCTCGATGATCGTGATGGGCGCCGGGACGAACCACTGGTACCACTCGGACCTCATCTACCGGGCGATGCTGTCCCTCGTCCTCCTGTGCGGCTGCCAGGGGGTGAACGGCGGCGGCTGGGCGCACTACGTGGGGCAGGAGAAGGTGCGGCCGATCACCGGGTTCTCCACCGTGGGGTTCGCCCTGGACTGGACCCGTCCGCCGCGGCTCCAGGCCGCCACCCCGTTCTGGTACCTCGCGACCGACCAGTGGCGGTACGAGGCGTTCGACGCGGGGGAGATGAGCTCCCCGCTGGGGCCGGGCCGCCTGCGCGGCCGGCACTTCGCCGACTGCAACGCGCTCGCCGCGCGCCTCGGCTGGCTGCCGTCGTACCCGACGTTCAACCGCAACCCGCTGGACGTGGTCGCCGAGGCCGAGAAGGCGGGGGTGGCGCCGGCGGAGCACGTGGTGTCGGAGCTTCGCGGCGGGCGGCTGCGCTTCGCGGCGGAGGACCCGGACGCGCCGGAGAACTTCCCGCGGGTGCTGACGGTGTGGCGGTCGAACCTGCTCGGCTCGTCCAGCAAGGGGCACGAGTACTTCCTCCGCCACCTGCTGGGCGTCACGACCGAGGCGGTGCGCAACGAGGAGTCGCCGGAGGGGCTGCGGCCGAAGGAGGTCGTGTGGCGCAGGCAGGCGCCGCGCGGGAAGCTGGACCTGCTCGTCACGATCGACTTCCGGATGAACGGGACGTGCCTGCACTCCGACGTGGTGCTGCCGGCGGCGACCTGGTACGAGAAGGACGACATCTCCAGCACGGACCTGCATCCGTTCGTGCACGCCTTCACGCCGGCGATCGCGCCGCCGTGGGAGGCGCGCAGCGACTGGGACGCGTTCGTGCGGATCGCGCGGTCGTTCCAGCGGCTCGCGGCGACGCACCTGGGCGCCCGCAAGGACCTCGTCGCCGCCCCGCTGCTGCACGACTCCCCCGACGAGATCGCGCAGCCGGGCGGCCTGGTGCGCGACTGGCGCGCCGGTGAGTGCGAGCCGGTCCCCGGCGTCACGATGCCGAAGCTCATCGTGGTGGAGCGCGACTACGCGTCGGTCGCGGACAAGATGACGAGCCTCGGCCCGCTCGTCGAGACGCTCGGCACCTCCGCGAAGGGCGTGACGTGGATCCCCGCCCCCGAGGTGGACGACCTGCGGCTGCGAAACGGGGTGGTGCGCGGCGGCGTGGCCGACGGGCGCCCCAGCCTGGAGCGCGCCGACCAGGTGTGCGAGGCGATGCTCGCCCTGTCCGGCACGACGAACGGGCGCATCGCGGTGGAGAGCTTCAAGGCGCTGGAGGAGCGCACCGGCACGCCGCTCGCCGACCTGGCCCACGAGCGGGCCGACGACCGGATCCTGCTCGCCGACGTGCAGAACCAGCCGCGGAAGGTGATCGCGTCGGCGGAGTGGTCGGGGGTGGAGGGCCGCGAGCGGCGCTACTCCCCGTTCACGGTGAACGTGGACCGGTCGGTGCCGTGGCGCACCCTCACCGGCCGCCAGCAGTTCTACGTCGACCACGAGTGGATGCTCGAGTACGGGGAGGGGCTCCCCGCGTACCGGCCGCCGCTGAACCTGGCCCGCCACATCGGCTCGCAGGAGCTCGGCGAGGAGGGCCGCGCGGACGTGACGCTGCGCTACATCACGCCGCACTCGAAGTGGTCGATCCACTCGACGTACCAGGACAACCTGCACATGCTCACCCTGTTCCGCGGCGGGCCGGTGATCTGGATCAGCCCGCCGGACGCCGACCGGATCGGCGTGAAGGACAACGACTGGATCGAGGCCTACAACCGGAACGGCGTGGTGGCCTGCCGCGCGGTCGTGTCCCACCGGGTGCAGGAGGGCATGTGCCTCATGTACCACGCCCAGGACCGCCACGTGAACGTGCCGCGCACCGAGATCACCGGCACCCGCGGCGGCACCCACAACTCCCTCACGAAGATCCTGATGAAACCGACCCACATGATCGGCGGCTACGCGCAGCTGTCCTTCGGGTTCAACTACTACGGCCCGTGCGGCTCGCAGCGCGACGAGCTCACCGTGATCCGCCGTCGCCGGGCGGAGGTGGAGTACTGATGCTCGTCAAGGCCCAGGTCGGCATGGTGATGAACCTCGACAAGTGCATCGGGTGTCACACCTGCAGCGTCACCTGCAAGAACGTGTGGACGAACCGTGACGGCGCCGAGTACATGTGGTTCAACGACGTCGAGACGAAGCCGGGCGTCGGCTACCCGAAGCGGTGGGAGGACCAGGAGCACTGGAAGGGCGGGTGGGAGCGCGGCGAGGACGGCAAGCTGCACCTGCGCACCGGCGGGCGTCTGCAGCGCCTGGCGAACATCTTCCACAACCCGGACCTGCCGGAGCTCGACGACTACTACGAGCCGTGGACGTACGACTACGAGGCGCTGACCCGCGGCGGCCCGCAGGAGCACCAGCCGGTGGCGCGCCCCCTGTCGGCGGTGAGCGGCGAGCCGATGAGCATCGAGTGGGGGCCGAACTGGGAGGACGACCTCGCGGGCGCCCCCGAGAACGCCCCCGCCGACCCGAACCTCGCCACGATCGAGCGGCAGGTGCGGATGGAGTACGAGCAGGTGTTCATGATGTACCTGCCGCGGATCTGCGAGCACTGCCTGAACCCCTCGTGCGTGGCGTCGTGCCCGAGCGGCGCGATGTACAAGCGTGACGAGGACGGCATCGTCCTGGTCGACCAGGAGCGCTGCCGCGGCTGGCGGATGTGCGTGTCGGGCTGCCCGTACAAGAAGGTGTACTTCAACTGGCAGACCGGCAAGGCCGAGAAGTGCACCCTGTGCTACCCCCGGGTGGAGGCGGGGATGCCGACGGTGTGCTCCGAGACGTGCGTCGGCCGGATCCGCTACATCGGGGTGATCCTGTACGACGCGGAGCGCGTCGAGGCGGCGGCGTCGGTGGCGCACCCGAAGCAGCTGCTCGACGCGCAGCTCGACGTGTTCCTGGACCCGGACGACCCGGAGGTGCAGGCGCAGGCCCGCCGCGACGGCATCCCGGAGGACTGGATCGAGGCGGCGCAGCGCTCCCCCATCTGGGCCCTGGCGATGAAGTACCGCATCGCCCTGCCGCTGCACCCGGAGTACCGCACGCTGCCGATGGTGTGGTACGTGCCGCCGCTGTCCCCGGTGATGGGGACGGTGGAGGGGAAGGGCTCCGGGCTCGACCCCGACGACGTGTTCCCCGCGATCGACCGGTTGCGCATCCCGATCCGCTACCTGTCGAACCTGCTCACCGCCGGCGACGACGACGTCATCCGCCGCGTGCTGAAGCAGCTCGCCGCGATGCGCCGCTACATGCGGGAGCGCAACATCTCCGGCACCGCGGACCCGTCGATCGCCGCGTCGGTGGGGATGAGCGAGGCGGACATGGAGGACATGTACCGGCTCCTCGCGATCGCCCGCTACAACGACCGGTTCGTGATCCCGAAGGCGCACGCGGAGATGGCGAGCGTGCTGTCCGCCCAGCAGGGAAGCTGCGGCCTGGACTTCGCGGGCGGCCCCGGCGGCTGCGGTGCGAACGGCCGGTCGGTGCGGATCGGCATCGAGGCGTTCCACCCGTCGGCGAACGGCAAGGGCCGCAACGGCAACGGCGATGGGAACGGGTCCGGCGGATGAGCGACCTCGCGCTCCTGTCCATCGCCCTGTCCTACCCCGACGACGCGATCGTCGCCGGCCGGGACGACATCGCCGGCGCCGTCGCGGAGATCCCGGCCGGCGACCCCCTCGCGCGGTTCTTCGCCTGGTGGATGTCGGTCGAGGTGGGGGACCTGCGCCGCCGCTACGTCGAGACGTTCGACTTCGCGCGGCGCAACTGCCTGCACATGACGTACTTCACGCACGGCGACCGCCGCCAGCGCGGCGTCGCGCTGCTCGGCCTGAAGCGCCGCTACCGGGCGGCGGGGGTGGCGCTGGTCGACGCGGAGCTGCCCGACCACCTCGCGGTGATGTGCGAGTTCGCGCAGATCGCGCCGCAGGAGGGGAGGGCGCTTCTCGCCGAGCACCGGCCGATGATCGAGCTTGTGCGTCAGAGCCTGCGCCGTGACGGCAGCCCGTGGGCGGACGCGTTCGACGCGCTCGCCGTGCGGCTGCCCGACCTGTCCTCCGACGGGTGGGCGGAGGTGCGCCGGCTCGCCGCGGACGGTCCCCCCACCGAGGACGTGGGGTTGGAGCCGTTCGCGCCGCCGGAGGTCATGCCCGAGCCCGTCCGGCCGGGAGCCGCCACGTCGAACCGCCCGCCGGTGACGGTCGCCGCGGGCGCCGGGAGGACCGCATGAGCAGCCTCGACCTCGTCCTGTGGGTGATCGTGCCGTACGTCTGCGCGACGGTGTTCGTCGTGGGTCACGTGTGGCGGTACCGCCGGGACCAGTTCACGTGGACGACCCGCTCCACGCAGCTTCTCGAGCGGCGCACGCTGCGCGCCGGGTCGCTGCTTTTCCACGGCGGGATGCTCGCGGTGCTCGGCGGCCACGTCCTCGGCATCCTCGTGCCGGCGTCCGTCACGGAGACGGTCGGCGTGACGGAGGACATGTACCACGTGGTGTCCGTCGCGATGGGGACCCTGGCGGGGACGGCGATGGTGGCGGGCTTCGCGATCCTCATGATGCGGCGGGCGCGCGTGCCGCGGGTGCGTGCCACCACGTCGCGCGTGGACGTGGCGACGTACGTGCTTCTGGCGGTGGTCCTCGCGATCGGCATGGTGGAGACGGTGGGGGTGAACCTGGTCGGCGGCGGCTACGACTACCGTGAGTCGGTGTCCCCGTGGTTCCGCGGCCTGCTGTCGTTCCGCCCGGACGGCGAGCTGATGGCGGAGGCGCCGCTCGCATATCAGGCGCACGCCCTGGCGGCGTGGCTGCTCCTGGCTTTGTGGCCGTTCAGCCGGCTGGTGCACGCGTGGAGCGTGCCGCTGGGGTACCTGAACCGAAACCACATCGTGTACCGGCGCCGGGCGCCGCTGCCGCCGCGCGTGGCGCTGCGCCGCGGCGCGGCGGCGGAGGACCGGTCCCGGGCGT
>JBFLWO010000110.1:0-6662 GCA_040757755.1 Actinomycetota bacterium | reverse complement strand
GCCGGGGACCGCGTGCTCGTGCAGGTCGCGGCCCGGCTGCGGTCCTGCCTGCGGGACGGGGACACCGTCGCGCGGCTCGGCGGCGACGAGTTCGCCGTCGTCGTCGAGGACGACCACGCCGGCGAAGCCGCCGAGGTCGCGGCCCGGCGCATCGCCGCCGCCCTCGCGGGGGCGGCCTGCCCCGACCAGCCGCGCGGCGAGTGCGCGGCCGCCAGCATCGGCATCGCCGTCGCGGGGCCGGACGACGGGGTCGAGGACCTCCTGCGCAACGCTGACCTGGCGATGTACAAGGCGAAGGGCGCCGGCGGGGCGCGGTACGCGGTGTACGACCCCGCGATGCACACGGAGCTCCTCGAGCGCGTCCGGCTGGAGGACCACCTGCGCGGCGCGCTCGACGGTGGTGAGCTGCTGCTGCACTACCAGCCGGTCGTGCGCCTCTCGACGGGGCGCGTGACGGGGGTGGAGGCGCTGATCCGGTGGCAGCACCCGGAGCGCGGCCTGGTGCCGCCGTCCCGCTTCGTCCCGGTCGCGGAGGAGATGGGGCTCATCGCCGACATCGGCGCATGGGCGCTGCGCGAGGCGTGCCGCGACCTGTCGGGGTGGCGCGCGACCCTGCCGCAGGCGGCGGAGCTGCGCGTCGCCGTGAACCTGTCGGCCGCGCAGCTTCGGTCCCCCCGGATCCTGAGCGAGGTCGTCGGCGCCCTGGAGCGGCACGGGCTGCCCCCGTCCGCCCTGATGCTGGAGATGACCGAGTCCATGCTGATCGACCGCTCCGACGGGAACCTCGCGCTGCTGCGCGGCCTGCGCCGCCTGGGCGTGCACCTCGCCATCGACGACTTCGGGACGGGGTACTCGTCCCTCAGCTACCTGCGGCGGTTCCCGGTGAACGTGATGAAGATCGACCGGTCGTTCGTCGAGGGGCTCGCCGGCCGTCCGTCGGACGCCGAGTTCGTCCGCGGGATCGTGCAGCTCGGGCGCAGCCTCGGCCTCACGACGGTCGCGGAGGGCATCGAGTGCGACGCGCAGCTCACCGCCCTGCGGCGGGCCGGGTGCGACCTCGGCCAGGGGTTCCTGTTCTCGCCGCCGGTGCCCGCCGACGCGGTGCCCGCGCTGCTCGGGGCGCGCCGCCGCGCGCCGCGCCCGGTCGCCGCCCGACCCCACCTGTAAGGACCCCCGTACGGGGCGGCCCGCGCGGCGAGTATGCTCCGCCGCCATGCCGAACAAGCGCATCCGCAAGCTCATGGTCGCGAACCGCAGCGAGATCGCGATCCGCGTGTTCCGCGCCGCCACCGAGCTGGGGCTGCGCACCGTCGCCATCTACTCCGCCGAGGACCGGTTCGCCCTCCACCGCTTCAAGGCGGACGAGGCGTACCAGGTGGGCCGCGGCAGCGACCCCGTACGGGCGTACCTCGACATCGACCAGGTCATCGCCGTCGCCCGCGACGCCCACGTCGACGCGATCCACCCCGGCTACGGGTTCCTCGCCGAGAACCCCGAGCTCGCCGAGGCGTGCCGCCGCGCCGGCATCGTGTGGGTGGGGCCGCCGCCGTCCGTGATGCGCCGCCTCGGCAACAAGGTCGAGGCCCGCAACCTGGCGGAGCAGGCCGGCGTCCCGGTCATGCCCGCCACCGGCCCCCTCCCGGACGACGAGGGGGAGGTCGCCCGTCTCGCCGCCGCCGTCGGCTACCCCTTGATGCTCAAGGCGAGCTGGGGCGGGGGAGGCCGCGGCATGCGCGTCGTGCGCAGCCCGAGCGAGCTCGCCGAGCAGGTCGGCGCCGGGCGGCGCGAGGCGAAGGCCGCGTTCGGAAACGACGAGGTGTTCCTCGAGAAGCTCGTGGAGCGCGCACGCCACATCGAGGTGCAGATCCTCGGGGACCGCCACGGCAACGTCGTGCACCTGTTCGAGCGGGACTGCTCCGTGCAGCGCCGCCACCAGAAGCTCGTGGAGATGGCGCCCAGCCCCGCCCTCGACGACGGCCTGCGCGAGGAGCTGTGCGCCGCCGCCGTCCGCCTCGGCCGCGCCGCCGGCTACGAGGGCGCCGGCACCGTCGAGTTCCTCCTCGACGCCGACACCGGCCGCTTCTACTTCATCGAGGTGAACCCCCGCATCCAGGTGGAGCACACCGTCACGGAGGTCGTCACCGGCGTCGACCTGGTGAAGGCCCAGATCCGCGTCGCCGGCGGGGCGCAGATCGGCTCCGACGGCAGCGGCGTGCCCCCGCAGGACGGCATCGGGCTGAACGGGTTCGCCCTGCAGTGCCGCATCACCACGGAGGACCCCGGAAACCAGTTCATCCCCGACTACGGCCGCATCACCGCGTACCGCGGCGCGACCGGCTTCGGCATCCGCCTGGACGGCGGCACCGCCTACTCGAGCGCCGTCATCACGCCGTTCTACGACTCCCTCCTCGAGAAGGTCACGGCGTGGGCGCCGACCCGCGAGGAGGCGATCGCGCGGATGGACCGCGCCCTGCGCGAGTTCCGCATCCGCGGCGTGAAGACGAACCTCCTGTTCCTCGAGACGCTCATCGCCCACGCCCGGTTCCGCGACGGGGACATCACCACCCGCTTCGTCGACGAGACCCCCGAGCTGTTCCACTTCCCGCCCCGCCGGGACCGCGCCACGCGCCTCCTGTCGTTCATCGGGGACGTGAAGGTGAACGGCAACCCGGAGGTCGCGGGGCGCGTCCACCCCGGCCGCCACGCCGCGCCGCAGGTGCCGGCCGCCACGGGGGAGCCCCTGCGCCGCGGCTCCCGGGACCTGCTGAAGGAGCTCGGCCCCGAGCGGTTCGCCCAGTGGATGCGGGCGGAGCGGCGGCTCCTCCTCACCGACACCACCTGCCGCGACGCCCACCAGTCCCTGCTCGCCACGCGCCTGCGCACCCACGACATGGTGGCCGTCGCCCGGGCGTACGCCGAGACCCTGCCCGAGCTCTTCTCCCTCGAGTGCTGGGGCGGCGCCACCTTCGACGTCGCCATGCGGTTCCTGAAGGAGGACCCGTGGGAGCGGCTCGACCAGATCCGGGAGCGCGTCCCGAACGTCCTCCTGCAGATGCTGCTGCGCGCGTCGAACGCCGTCGGCTACGCGAACTACCCCGACAACGTCGTGCGGCACTTCGTCGTCGAGGCGGCCGACGCCGGAATCGACCTCTTCCGCGTCTTCGACTCCCTCAACTGGGTTGAGAACATGCGGGTGGCGATGGACGCCGTCCTGGAGACGGGGGCGCTGCTCGAGGCGGCCATCTGCTACACGGGGGACCTCACCGCTCGCGACCCCGGCCGGTACGACCTCGCCTACTACGTGTCGATCGCGCGGCAGCTGGAGGCCGCCGGGGCGCACGTCATCGGCATCAAGGACATGGCGGGGCTGTGCAAGCCGGAGGCGGCGCGGCGGCTCGTCGCCGCCCTCCGCGAGGAGGTCGGCTGCCCCATCCACTTCCACACCCATGACACGAGCGGCATCAGCGCCGCCAGCGTCCTCGCCGCCGCCGACGTCGGCGTCGACGCCGCCGACGCCGCGATGGACCCGATGAGCGGCCTCACCTCCCAGCCGAACCTCGGCGCGATCGTGGAGGCCCTGCGCGGCGGCGCGCGCGACACCGGCCTGTCCCGCGACGCCCTCGCCGGCATCAACACCTACTGGGAGGGGGTGCGCCGCAACTACGCGGGCTTCGAGAGCGAGCTTCGCTCCGGCGCCGCCGAGGTGTACGAGCACGAGATGCCCGGCGGCCAGTACACGAACCTGCGCCAGCAGGCGCGGGCCCTCGGCATCGAGCACCGCTGGCGGGAGGTCGCCCGGGCGTACGCCGACGTGAACCGCATGTTCGGCGACATCGTGAAGGTCACGCCCACGTCGAAGGTCGTCGGCGACCTCGCCGTCCTCATGGTCACGAACGACCTCACCCCCGAGCAGGTCCTCGACCCGGACCACGAGGTCGCGTTCCCGGAGAGCGTCGTCGAGTACTTCCACGGCGACCTCGGCCAGCCGGCCGGCGGGTTCCCGCCCGCCCTGCAGGCGAAGGTGCTGAAGGGGCGGGAGCCGTTGACGGTGCGCCCCGGCCAGGCCCTGCCGCCCGCCGACCTCGACGCCGTCCGCGCCGAGGTGGAGCACAAGGTGCGCCGCGCCGTCACGGAGCGGGAGCTCGCCTCCTACCTCATGTACCCGAAGGTGTTCGTCGACTTCGCCGAGCACCAGCGCAGCTACGGGGACGTCAGCGTCCTGCCGACCCCGGTGTTCTTCTACGGGCTGGAGCGCGACGACGAGCTCGCCGTCGACATCGAGCGCGGCAAGACCCTCATCATCCGGTTCCTCGCCGTCGGGGAGCCGGACCCGGAGGGGCGGCGCACCATCTTCTTCGAGCTGAACGGCCAGCCGCGCGAGGTGAAGGTGCAGGACGCGCACCTCGCCCCCACGGGGCCCGCGCCGCGCAAGGCGGACGAGGCGGACGCCAGCCACGTCGCCGCGCCCATGCCGGGGCTCGTCGTGAGCCTGTCGGTCACCGTCGGCCAGCGTGTCGACCGCGGCGACCGGCTGCTGTCGATCGAGGCGATGAAGATGGAGACCGCCGTGTACGCGGAGCACGACGGGACCGTCGAGGAGGTCCTCGTCGGCGCCGGCACGCAGGTGCGGACCAAGGACCTCCTCATGGTGGTCCGGCCCGCGGAGGACCGCTGATACGATCGCCTCGGCGGGCGTGCCGGGGAGAGGAGCGGTCGTGAGCGGCTTCAGCAGGGTGAGCGAGCGCGACGTCGAGCTGCGGGAGCGCCGCGGCGGCGGGGCCTCGTCGCGGGACATCGCGGGGGCCCTCGGGGCGGAGTCGATGGCGGTGCGCAGGTGGGTGTTCGGCCCCGGCCACGAGATGGCGTACCACCGCCACCGCACCCAGGAGGAGGTGTACCACCTCGTCTCCGGCGGGCCGCAGGAGCTCCTCGTCGACGGTGACGTCCTCGTGGTGGAGGACGGCGACTGGGTGCGCGTGCCGAAGGAGACGCCGCGGCGCATCCAGAACCGCAGCGACCGCGACGCCGTCTGGATGATCATCGCCGCACCCCGCGGGGAGGGCATCCTGGACGGTGTCCGCCTCGACCCGCGCACCGGCGAGGAGATCCCCCGCTGAGCCCCGCGGCGGTGGCCCCGCCCCGCCCGCGGCACGCGATCCGGGACGGGTGGGCGCGCGACTGATCGGCCTGGCCGCCCTCGTGGCGCGCCGCTACGGGCCCATGGCCGCCGCACGCCTGGTGCGGGCCGTGCATGCGTGGCTCGCGAACCCCGCCAACGCCGCGGCCCGCGCCGAGCTGGAGGCGCAGCTGCGCGGCTGGGCGGGGCGCGCCGGCGGCAGCATCGCCGACACCGCCGTGCGTCTCATGCGCGAGCTCGACCGGCGGCGGCGCATGTCCGTCGCCGCGTGGGAGCGCGAGCTCATGAGCCTGCGGATGGACATCTCCATGGCGTCCGGGCCGGCCCGCGAGGCGGCGCTCGTCGCGTATGCGGAGGAGGCCGAGGCGGCCGCGGCGATCATCGCCTCCTCGCCGCGCCCCCGGGAGGCGCTGCAGGAGGTGCATGACACGTTCCGCGCGGAGCGGGGGATGCTCGCGGGGGAGCCCCTGCGCCCCGGGGAGCGGCAGCGCGCCCTGCGCGCCCTCGACCGCGCCCTGGCCGCCTGCCGCCGCGCCGCCCCCGCATGAGCGTCCCGCGCGACGTCTGCCACCTCACCCCGGACGGGGACTGGGTCCCCGGGCCGCCGCCCCTGCCCGCCCCCGTCGTGTGGCCGTACACGCAGCACCGGCGGCTCGCGTGGCGCACCCGGGACGAGCGGCGCGCCGACCCCGTGAACCTGTTCGTCATCGGGAGGGACCCCGCCGCCGTCGCCGCGGACCTCGCGGCCGCCGGGTGGGGGCGCCCCGGCGACGGAGCCGTCCACCGCACCTGGATCGACGGGCGTTTCGCGCGCATGGCCACGCACACCGCGCTCGGCACGCGCGCCAGGCGCGTCCACGTGCGGCTGTGGGCCGTCGGGGGAGGCACACTCGCCGCCGCCCACGACGAGGAGGCCGACCGGGGCGGCCGCCACATCGTCGTGTCGTGGGACGCCGCCCGCGACCGGGTGCGGGAGGCGCTCCTCGGCGCCGGGTACGCCGCCCTCGCGCCCAGCGCCGTCGTCGCCGCCGCCGGCCTGCGCGGCGTGCCCGGCGACGGGCGGATCTGGAGGCTCGCGGCGCCCTGACGCGCCGACCCGTGCGCGCGGCGGGGGTCGCGGCCCCGCGGGCGGTCCGCCTCGCGCACCGTGGGGGAGCGCGCCGCGCCGCGCCGGCCCGATCACATGGGTGGAGAGACGAGCTCTCCGCGCGCGCGCCCCGGGGTGCCGGACAGCCCACCGGCCCCACCGCACGGGACCGCGCGCCGGACAAGGAGACCCATGCCCGTGTCGCGCCCACCCGTCCGACGGTCCGCCGTCGCCTGCGCCGCCGCCTGCGCGGTGGCCGTCGCCGCCGCCGCGCCCGCGGTCGCCGCGAGGAAGCCCGTGGCGTCGAAGGCCGCCACCGCGGCGACGAAGAAGCTGCAGAAGGCCGTCACCGGCCTCACCGCCCGGTTCGGCGCCGTCGAGGCGCGGATCCAGAGCCTCGAGACCCGCGTCGCCGCCCTCGAGAAGCGCGGCGGCACC
>JBFLWO010000109.1:0-6665 GCA_040757755.1 Actinomycetota bacterium | reverse complement strand
CCCGCCGCGCCGGGGGCGTGAGCCCCAGGAGCGGCAGCAGGAACTCCCCCGTGTGCGACCCGGGGGTCAGGGCCACCGCCTCCGGGGTGCCGGCCGCCACGAGCGAGCCGCCCGCGTCACCGCCCTCCGGGCCCAGGTCCACGATCCAGTCCGCGCACTTCACCACGTCGAGGTTGTGCTCGATCACGAGGACGGTGTTGCCGGAGTCGACGAGCCGCTGCAGCACCTCGAGGAGCTTGTCGACGTCCGCGAAGTGCAGGCCGGTGGTGGGCTCGTCCAGGACGTAGAGGGTGCGGCCCGTCGCGACCTTCGACAGCTCGGAGGCGAGCTTCACCCGCTGCGCCTCCCCGCCGGACAGCGTCGTGGCGGGCTGGCCGAGCCGCAGGTAGTCGAGCCCCACGTCGTGCAGGGTCTGCAGGCGCCGCGCGATCGACGTGACCGGCCGGAAGAACTCGACGGCCTCCTCCACGCTCATCTCGAGGACGTCGTGGATCGTCTTGCCCTTGTAGAACACGGCGAGCGTCTCGCGGTTGTAGCGGCGCCCCCCGCACACCTCGCACGGCACGTACACGTCCGGCAGGAAGTGCATCTCGATGGTGATCGTGCCGTCGCCCTTGCAGGCCTCGCACCGGCCGCCCTTCACGTTGAAGCTGAACCGCCCCGGCGTGTACCCGCGGGCCCGCGCGTCCGGGGTCTTCGAGAAGAGCTCGCGGATGTGGTCGAACACCCCCGTGTACGTCGCCGGGTTCGACCGGGGGGTGCGGCCGATCGGGGACTGGTCGATCGACACGATCTTGTCGAAGTGCTCCAGCCCCTCGATGGCGTCGTGGCGGCCGGGGCGCTGCGGCTTGCGAAGGAGGCGCGACGACAGCGCCTTCAGCACGATCTCGTTCACGAGGGTGCTCTTCCCCGAGCCGGACACGCCGGTGACGCAGGTGAACGCCCCCACCGGGATCGTCACGTCGATGCCGCGCAGGTTGTGCTCCCGGGCGCCGCGCACGACGAGCCACCCGGCGGGCTCCCGCCGCGCCGACGGGGTGACGATCGCCCGCCGCCCGGACAGGAACGCCCCGGTGATCGACGCGGGGGACGCCTCGATGTCCGGCACGCCGCCCTGCGCCACGACCCGCCCGCCGTGCTCGCCCGCCCCCGGCCCCATGTCCACGACGTGGTCGGCGGCGCGGATCGTCTCCTCGTCGTGCTCCACGACGATGACGGTGTTGCCGGCGTCGCGCAGCCGCTCCAGGGTGGCGATGAGCTTGCGGTTGTCCCGCTGGTGGAGCCCGATCGACGGCTCGTCCAGGATGTAGAGGACGCCCATCAGGCCGGAGCCGATCTGCGTGGCGAGGCGGATGCGCTGCGCCTCCCCGCCGGACAGCGTGCCGGCGGCGCGCTCCAGAGTGAGGTACCCGACGCCGACGTCCTCCAGGAACGCGAGGCGCTGACGGACCTCCGCGATGACGCGGCTCGCGATCATGGTGCGCGTCTCGCCCAGCTCGAGGCCGTCGAGGAACCGCAGGGCCTCCGACACCGACAGCCGGCACAGGCCGTGGATCGACAGCCCGCCGACGGTGACGGCGAGCACCTCGGGCTTGAGGCGGGCCCCGTCGCAGGCGGCGCACGGCGACAGGGACATGAACTGCTCGACCCGCTCCCGCATCGCCGGCGACATGGGGCTGCGGTGCTGGCGGCGCAGCTGGTTGAGGACCCCTTCGAACCACCCCATGCGGGACCGGCCGCGCCCCTTGCGCGCCCCGAGGTACAGGCGCTCCGCGCCGCCGGGCGGCCCGTCGAGAAGGAGCCGCCGGTGCCGCTCCGGCAGGCGCGCCCACCGCCGGTCCAGGTCGATGTCGTACCGCTCGGCGATCGCGGCGAGGAGCGCGTCGTAGTAGTCGGTGGTGCGGTCCGTCCACGGCAGGATCGCGCCCTCCGCGAGGGTGCGCTCCGGGTCGATGACGAGCTCGGGGTCGACCTCGAGCATGAAGCCGATGCCGGTGCACGTCTCGCAGGCGCCGTGCGGCGAGTTGAACGAGAAGATGCGGGGGGCGAGCTCCGCGAGGGACGCCCCGTGGTCCGGGCAGGCGAACCGCTCCGAGTACGTCCACGACCGCCCGTCCCCCCCGACCTCCTCGATCCGGACGAGGCCGTCGGCGAGCTTCGTCGCCGTCTCGAGGCTCTCCGTGAGGCGCCGGCGCAGGTCGTCCTTCATGACGAGCCGGTCCACCACCACCTCGATCGTGTGGTTGCGGTTCTTGTCGAGGGCGGGGACCTCGTCGACGAGCCGCACCTCCCCGTCGACGGCGACGCGCGCGAACCCCTCCCCGCGGATCTGCTCGAGGACGTCGCGGTGCTCGCCCTTCCGGCCGCGCACCACGGGGGCGAGCACCTGGAAGCGCGTGCCGTCCGGCAGCTCCAGGACCCGGTCGACGATCTGCTCGACGCTCTGCCCGGCGATCGGCCGGCCGCACACCGGGCAGTGCGGGTCCCCCACCCGGGCGTACAGCAGGCGCAGGTAGTCGTACGCCTCCGTGACCGTCGCGACGGTGGAGCGCGGGTTGCGCGTCGTCGTCTTCTGGTCGATGGAGATCGCCGGCGACAGGCCGTCGATGTGGTCGACGTCCGGCTTGTCCATCTGCCCGAGGAACTGGCGGGCGTACGCCGACAGGCTCTCGACGTAGCGGCGCTGTCCCTCCGCGTAGAGGGTGTCGAACGCGAGGCTCGACTTCCCGCTGCCCGACAGGCCGGTGATGACGACGAGGGCGTCGCGCGGCAGCTCCACGGTGACGTCGCGCAGGTTGTGCTCGCGGGCGCCGACGACGCGGATCGTCTCCCCGCCGCCACTGGCCGTCCCGCGCACCGTCACCGGCCGATCTTAGTGACAGCGTCGGGCGGGTCGCCGGAGGCTGCACCGGCCGATGGGATGCCGCGTGTCTCCCGTTGGCCTCCCCGGCGAGGTGCGGCTAGGGTGTTCCAGGAATCCTTGGAGCATTGGTGGTGAGCCGGGTGGACGGACGCGAGGCGAAGGACGCGCTCTACGAGCAGTTCGCGCGGGTCGGCAAGGCGGTGACCAGCCCGCGCCGCATCGAGCTTCTCGAGCTTCTCGCCCAGGGGGAGCGCAGCGTCGAGTCCCTCGCCCGGGCCGCCGGCCTCGGCGTCACGACGGCCTCCGCCCACCTTCAGGTCCTCCGCGGGGCCCGTCTCGTCACGACCCGCCGCGACGGGACCCGGATCCTCTACCGGCTCGCCGACTCGGACGTCGTCGCGCTCATCGACCTCGTCCGCCGGATCGCCCGCACGCGCCTGGCCGAGGTGGACGAGGTGGTCGACGCCTACTTCTCCGCCCGGGACACCCTCGCCACCGTCGGCCGCGACGAGCTTCTGGCGTTGACCGAACGCGCCGAGGTGGTGGTGCTCGACGTGCGCCCGCGCGAGGAGTACGCGGCCGGCCACATCCCGGGCGCCGTCTCGATCCCCATGGACGAGCTGCGCGGGCGCCTGGACGAGCTCCCGCGCGGTGCCGAGGTGGTGGCCTACTGCCGTGGGCCGTACTGCGTGCTCGCGCCGCAGGCGGTCGAGATCCTCACGGGGGAGGGCATCCGCGCCCGCCGCCTCGACGAGGGGCTTCCGGAGTGGCGCCTCGCCGGCCTTCCCGTCGCCGTCGGGAGACGGTGAGCGCGCCGCGGCCCGCGTCGGCGGGGGAGGCGCCCGCCGTCCCGCGCGCGACGGCGGGGCCGCGGCCGCACCGCACCCTGCGCCCCACCCCACTCGTCACCCCAACCCCGCGAGGTCCCGAATGAGCGACGGCTCCCGGCTCGGCCTGTCCACCCGATGCGTCCACGCAGGTGACGAGCGTGACCCGAGGGGGGCGCTCCACACCCCGCTCTACAACCACTCCACCTTCGGGTTCGCGCGGAGCGAGGACATCCTCGCCGTCGTCGAGGGCCGCGCCCAGGGGAGCCTCTACACCCGTTACGGGCTCAACCCGACGATCGCGGCGCTGGAGGCCAAGCTGGCGGATCTCGAGGGTGCCGAGGGCGCGCTCGCCTTCTCCTCGGGCATGGCCGCCGCGGCCGCCTGCATCCTCGCCCACGCGCAGGCGGGCGATCACGTCGTCTGCATCGGCGACGTCTACGGGGGAACCTTCGAGCTTCTCGGTCACGACCTTCCCCGTCTCGGCATCACCACGACGTTCCTGCTGGCCGACGAGGCCGGGCGCCTGCCCGAGGTGATGGGCGAGCGCACCCGCCTCGTCTTCTTCGAGACGCCCACGAACCCGATGCTCGACGTGATCGACATCGCCGCGGCGGCGGATGCGGCCCACGCGGGCGGGGCGCTCGTCGTCGTCGACAACACCTTCGCGAGCCCGGTCAACCAGACGCCTCTCGCCCACGGGGCGGATCTCGTCGTGCACAGCGCGACCAAGTATCTGGGCGGCCACAGCGACCTCACGGGGGGTGCCGTGATGGGCTCCGCGGCCCTCCTCGCCCCGGTGTGGCACTGGCGCAAGAACCTGGGTCAGATCATGGCCCCCGAGGTCGCGTTCCTGCTGGCGCGCAGCCTGCGCACCCTCGCGGTCCGCGTGCGCGCGCAGAACGCCACCGCGGAGGCCGTCGCGCGCTTCCTCGTCGACCAGCCGGGGGTGCTGCGCACCCTCCACCCGGCCCTCCTGGAGGGCCCGGCGGCGGCGGTCGCCGCGCGGCAGATGAACGGCGGGGGCGGCATGGTGAGCTTCGTCTTCGACGGCGACGTCACTGCCACCGCGGAGGTCGTCGACCGCCTCCGCCTGTTCGCGATCGCCGCGAGCCTCGGCGGCGTCGAGAGCCTCGTCACCCAGCCGGTGACGACGACCCACCATGGGGTGGACCCCGCGGACCGGGAGCGACGGGGGATCGTCGGCGGGCTCGTGCGGCTCTCCTGCGGGCTCGAGGACGCCGAGGACCTCGTCGCCGACCTCGGCCAGGCGCTCGGCGCGGCGGTCGGGGCACGGGGGTGATCCGCGCCGCCGACCGGCGGAAGATGCACGCATGACGTGACGTCCGCCGGCGCGGGCCCCGCCGCGAACAGCCGGCGGCGGTCCGGCTGCGCGCGGAGTCCCCGGCTCCGCCGGTCGCCGGCGGGCGCGGCGCTCTATCGTGGGTGGCGGTGGCACCTCTCCCCGCCCCGATCGCCGCGGAGCTCGACCGCCTGCGCCCGGCCGGCGCCGAGGTCGTCGACGCCCACACGCATCTCGGCGTCGACGAGGACGGAAGCTCGCTGACGCCGGACGAGCTTCTGGCCGGGCTCGACGCGGCCGGGATCGCCCGGGCGTGGGTGTTCCCGCTGCACGACCCGCAGCGCGCCCCCGCGTACCGCGTGCCGAACGACCGGGTGCTGCAGTGGGCGGCCGCGAGCGGCGGCCGCCTCGTGCCGTTCTGCCGTCTCGACCCGGCGGACGGCCCGCTGCCGGAGCTGGAGCGCTGCCTCGCCCGCGGCGCCCGCGGGGTCAAGCTGCACCCGCGGGCCCAGTCGTTCGCGTTCTCGGAGGGACTGGCGGACGGGATCTTCGCGGCGGCGGAGGAGGCCGGCGTGCCGGTGCTGATCCACGCGGGGCGCGGCATGCCGCCGATCGCGGAGGGCTTGGCGCGCGCCGCGCTGCGACACCCGCGTCTCGTGCTCGTCCTCGCCCACGCCGGCATCGCCGACCAGGCCCTGCTGGTGGACCTGCTGCGCGACCACCCCGGCGTCCTGTACGACACCTCCGCGTTCAACGTGGTGGACCTGCGGTCCCTCCTCGCCCGCGTGCCGCCGCAGCGGGTCGTGTTCGGATCCGACCCCCCGTACGGGGACCCCGCGGCCGGCCTGTACGTCACGCTGCGCGCCCTGGCGGCGTGCGGCGTCGACGGCGACGCCACCCGCGCCGTGCTGGGCGCCACCGCCCGCGCCGCCGAGCGCGGCGGTCCGCTGCCGCAGCCGACGGCGCCCGCGGCCGCCGAGGCGGTCGCCCTGCCCGCGGACTGCCTGCGGGTCTGGGGGTACGCGCTCGTGTCCCTGGGTGCCCTCCTGACGGGGAACCCGCTCGGGGCGCTGGAGGGCGTCGAGCTCGCCCTGGCCGCCTGCCGGGACCCGGCGGCCGACGGGCCGGGGCACGACCTCGCCGTGCTCGCCGACCTCCTCGCCGCCGCCGCCACCGCCCTCAGCGACCCGGAGGGGCGCCGGGAGGCGCTGCACCTCCTGTTCCTCGCCGCCGGCCACGCCGCGACGGTGCCCGCGCCGGCCTGACCCCCGCCCCCGCCTCACCCTTTCGAGGCGGAGTGCGCACCACTTATCACAAACTCGCGGGGCGCCGAGAACGCCCGCGGGGCACAGGTGACCCCAACCTGGGGGCCGACCGGCCCCGAGGGCCCCGGGGCTCCATTACATGTGCCCGCTGCCGATGACAATGACGGTCCCGCACCGACCAGCTCCCCGCCGCCTCGGAGGTAGCCTTCACGTGACCGCCTACGCTCTCGCCATGCCCCGGATCGCCACCGGCGGCCCGAAGTTCGACCGTGACCGCCTGATCAAGATCGCCCGGGACTGGTGGGAGGAGTGCCGCGTCATCATGAACGCCGCCTGCCCGTTCATCCCCGTGCCGTCGCCGATCCGCGAGGCCCTCGCCGGCGCGGACATCTAGCGCCCCGCGCCGG
>JBFLWO010000108.1:0-6670 GCA_040757755.1 Actinomycetota bacterium | reverse complement strand
TCGACATCGACGAGGACCGCAGCCGCCGGGAGCCGTACCCCGCCCGCTGACCCGCCCAGTGGCCGCGGCCCCGCCCGGGCCGCTAGTATCCTCCGTCGCGCGGACCGGACGGCGACCCCCCTGGGCGCCCCCCGGCCACGCGGATCCCGGGCAGTTAGCTCAGCGGGAGAGCGCCCGCCTCACACGCGGGAGGCCACTGGTTCGATCCCAGTACTGCCCACCTTCGGAGGTGTTGCGCGAACCGCCGCCGGAACCCGCAGGTCGGGACGATTCCGCGGCGGTTGCGCACGCGGATCTCTTTGATGAGCAGGCGGAGGAGTTCTTTGGCCTGTTCGGAGCTTTCGTTGGCAAGGATCTCGTCGAGTTGGTCGGCGAGGGCGGCCGCGTCCGGCGGCGTGTGCGCCTGTGTGGCGAGCGTGCGAGCGAGTTCGCCTTCCTGCTCGCTGAGGGTCTCGAGGCGCTCACGGTGGCTACGGACGCGTTCCTCGCAAAGCGTCGCCGAGAGCTCTCCGGCTCGAACGCTTCGAAGTAACGCTCCAGCTTGCGTTCGACTTGGGCGATCTCGGCGCGTGTCGAGGCGAGCTGCTCCTCGACGCGCGGCCGCTCCTTGCCCATGTGCTTCGCCGCATCGGCGAGTGCGCGCTCGATGAGACCGCTGTCGCGGTAGATCTCGGCGAGCTGTGCGAGGGCGGCTGCCTCGAGCCGGTCCTTCGGCAGCCGCTCGCCGTTGCACTTCGCGGGGCCGTACGTATAGCGGGTCGAGCAGGCGTAGTACGTGTAGCGGCTGTTGCGGCCATGCGCGGAGCGGCCGACGTAGGCGCGGCCACAGTGGTCGCAGCGCACGAGCCCGGAGAGCAGGAACTTGCTCGCGTTGCCGCGCCGCAGCGAGGCGTCTTCGCCGCGCCGGCGGAGGATCTGCTGCGCCCTCTCGAGCGTCTCCCGGTCGACGAGAGGCTCGTGCAGACCGGGGTGGATCTCGGCGTTCCAGCGGATGAGGCCGCGGAAGGGCGGGGTTGGCGAGGACGAGTTGGAGCGCGTTTGGCGACCAGCCGTGCTTGTGCGGCGCGGGCGCTCCCTCGGCGTCGAACTGGCGGGTGATCGCGGTCGTGCCGCGCTTGCCCTCGGCGAAGAGCTGGAAGATGCGCCGCACGACCCGGAGCCTTCACAGGGTCGGAGACGAGCAGCCCGTCGGCACGCGCGTAGCCGTAGGCGTGCGGCCGCTCATCCACCGGCCCTCGCGGACGCGCCGCTCCAGGCCGGAGGTGACGCGGTCGACGATCGTGGCGTGCTCGAACTCGGCGAACACGCCGAGCATCTGCAGCATTATCCGCCCGGCCGCCGAGCCGGTGTCGAACGGCTCGGTCGCCGACTTCAGAAGTGGGATCCCCGCCCGGCGGCTGCGGCACAGCTCTTCGACGGGGAGTTATCGAAGCGCCTTTGCCTTCTGCGCGGGGCGTCGATCGGGCACCGGCCCCGTCGGCCGACGCTACCCACCTTTGACGTAGCGGAAGTCGTCGGGGAACGTGACAGCCGCCTTCCACCACGCCGCCGTGTCCGTCTCAGCCATCGTCCCGAAATCGGGGGCCCGCCAGACGAAGGCGTCGTCCATCTGGCGCGCGAGCGCGGCAAGCCGGCGCGCGCTCTCGGTCTCGCGCTCGCTCCATCGCGCGAGCGCCACGTCGACCGAGCCCGTAGTCGACAAGGCGTCCGCCAGGTGCACCGCGTCGTTCATCGCCTTGAAGACGCCGCTCCCGGTGAAGGGGGGCATCAGCGCACCGGCGTCTCCCGCCAGGCCGATGCGGCCCCGCCGGTACGCGGGGATCTCGGCCATGAAGATCGGCTGCGCGAACGTGTCGGCGCTCGCGCCGATGATCTCGCCGAAGTAGTCGGGCAGGTGCGTGCGCATCAACGCCCGGAGCCGAGCCTCCTCGCCGAGCCGCATCGCGCCCGGTGGCAGGGACCCGTGCCGTTGCCTTCCGTCACGGTCGACGAGGAACCCGGGCAGCTCGTCCTTCGGGAGGGCGATGTAGCAGGCCCAGTTCACCCACCGCTCCCCCGTCGCGGTGCCGCCGCCGCGTCCCGGCACGAAGTAGCAGACCGCGGTGCCGGGAATCCCCTTGTAGCTCATTCGGAAAAGGGCGTCCTCCAGCGGCGCGGCATCGTCGAGCGCGCCCTCCTCCAGCACACCGCGCCAGAGTACGTAGCCAAGGTAGCGGGGCTCAGCCTCAGGGAACAGCGCCGCCCGACCGATCGAGCGGTAGCCGTCCGCGAAGAGCACCAGGTCGAAGGCGCTCTCCGTCCCATCCGCAAGCCGGAGCCTCGGCGCCTCCGATTCACGACCGAGAACGCCGACCACCGCGCTCCCCGCGCGGTACACGGAGTCCGGTACCCGCCGGCGGAGGCTCCGCCACAGGTCCCCCCAGTTGAAGACCACCATGTCCAGGGGCAGCGTGAGCGCGACGTTGCTGTTCCCCGCATCATCCCGGCCGTTGAACACATGGCGCGACAGCGCGAAGCGCGGCAGGTCGTGGTCGACCAGGTCCCGCTCGAGCATCGACTGCATCGTCGGGGTCGGCGTTGCGATGCCGGCTCCCCGGCCGACGAGCTCCCCGAGCTCTCGCTCGTAGACGACGACCTCATGCCCGGCCCGGGTCAGCTCGACGGCAAGGCTGCAGCCCGCAATCGAGCCTCCCACGATGCCGACGCGCAGACCACCACCTCGACCGGCCACCTCTCGACCCCTCCCTCCAAAGGGCAGATTGCTCACCGCGCGCCAACCGGCGTGCGGCTCGTCCCCCGACCAGCACCGTACCGCGCCCGCGACCGGCCGGGCTCTCGACAAGGGCCCATGGTGCCGAGTCAGATGATCGACCGCTTCGGCGGTGCCCTCGATGCCGCTGAAGACGGTTGGGGCTGCTCGCGCGCGCGCGCGTCGCGCCTCCGCGCCGGCCCACGTCGCGTCAGCGGACAAGGGCGATAGCTTCTCCCCGCACCGCGTCGTCGTCGCCGCAGCTCCCCCAGGGCTGGGCACACGCAGAGGTTCGATGTCGACCCCGTTCGAAAGGAAGCCCTGTGGGGAAGACCGTGACCGACTACGCGAATGACTACGTCGAGGGATACAACGCGCGCGACCTCGACCGTGTCTGCGAGCACCTCGGCGAGAAGACCGCCATCAGCCTGGCCGGCGGCATGCTGCCGTTCGCGGACCTGGACGCCTTCCGAACCCACACCACCAACGAGTGGCACGCGTTTCCCGACGCCACGTTCGTCATCACCATGATCCGCGAGTTCGACGGCGGGGGAGTGGTCGAGGGAGTCTGGAGCGGGACGCTCCGGAACGAGATGATCGTGCCCGGCATGGAGCCTCTCCCGCCAACCGGCAAGCGCACCGACCTCCCCTGCGCGATCGTCCTGGAGGCAGACGACCGCGGGGTCACGCGGCTCACCGGGTACTGGAACTCCCTCATCGCGTTGTCGCAGCTCGGCCTGATGCCCGGCTGACATCCGGGTGTCGGACGACTGCCGACGCGACGAGCTTCGGAGCTAGCCCGCTCTCGTTGACACCTTGTCGCGTGACGATCGTGGTCCGTCGACAGGGGTTCCGGCGCTGGCCAACGCTCGACATGGCAGCTGTCGCGCCTCGAAACGTCCGGCAAGCGAGACGGGCGCGGCCGGGACACGCCGACTCCCATTCTTGGGGGATGTCCGCGGGGCCGGGGCGAGGCCCCGTGCGTCACACCGGCCTGAGGCGGGAGATCCGGCCCTCCAGGTCCACCGCCGCGGTGCGATCCCCCCGGGCGAGGCAGTCCTTCCGGAGGTCCTGAAGCCCGGCGAGGGCGCCGGGGACGTCGAAGCCGAGCTTCGCGGAGCGCTCGAATGCCTCCGCCGCGCGCGGCACGTTCGACTGCGCGGCCGACACCAGGGCGAGGAGGCGCCACCCGTGCGGCTCCTCGTCGTCGTCGTTCACGAGCTCGAGGGCGAGCCTCTCCGCCTCCGGGAGCTGCCCGGCGGCGAGCAACGACGCGCAGAGCGCCGCCCACCCCGGGGTGTTGTCACGGTAGCTCGGAAGATCCTTCACGCACCTGCGAAGAAGCGCGACGCTCTCCTCCAGGCTGCCGATGTCGCGGTGCGCCGCCCCCAGCGTGCGGAGCGTCCCCGCGGACGGAGCGAGCGCGTGCGCGCGCTCCGCGAGCGCCACGGCGCGCAGCGGGGCGCCCTCCATGCGGGCGGTACGCGCCGCCGCCAACGCCGAGGCCGCGTCCGGGATGCGCGCCGCAGCCGCCCGCTCGCCGGCGAGCTCCGCGCGGGCGCCCTCCGAGGCGAGGCTCACCGTCGGGCCCGGGATCATGAGCACGTCGTCGCGCTCGTAGTGCTGCACCCGATCCCGGGCGGCCTTCAGCCGCGCGTTTCGCTCATCCGCGGCCCGCCGCGTCGCGGCGTCCGCAACGATCGTCGGGCGGCGCGGCTCGAGCAGCGCGTCGTACTCGCGGCGGACGTCCGGCCGGAGGAGAACCTTCTCCCCCTGGTCGCAGAACGCCCGCTCGTTCGCGCGACGCGCCTGCGGCATGGGGGTGCCCCTCAGCCGCTCCCGCATCCGCTCCGCCGCCGCGCGGATCTCGTCGTCCCCCGCCGTGCGGGGGATGCCGAACCACGCGTACAGGTCGCGGCTCGCGAGCTGCTGCAGGAACTGCCGGCGGCGCGCGTTCGGGGCCTCGGACACGGCGGCAGCCTAGTCGCTCGACGGGGACGCCGCGGGCCGCGAGCCCCACCGCCTCCAGCCCCACGGTGAGCGCCTTTGCGCGGCAAGGCCCACGACGAGGCCCGCGAGAGCGCGCACCGGCCTCCTACTCGAGGACGCGCGCCCACGCCGGCTCCGGGAGGCGATCGACGTCCTCGCCCGCGGTGAGGCGCTGCTCGCCCCGCAACGCCCGCCGCCTGATCGCGGACGTCGCCGCCGGCGCGACCCCGCCGCACCCCCGCCGCCGTCACCGCGCTCGCCGAACGCGACGGGGCGGCGACCCGACCGCATCTGGTTCGGTGTGGCGCGTCCGGCTCCGAACGCAAACAGGCGGCAGGAGCCGGGCGAGCCGAGCGCCTTCGACGACACGACGGGAGGACGGGGATGAGCAAGCTGATCGTGACGCAGTTCCTGACGCTCGACGGGGTGATGGAGGCGCCGGGCGGCGAGCCGACGCACCCGCACACCGGGTGGGTGATCGACTACCTGGGGCCGGAGGAGCTGAAGTTCAAGCTCGACGAGACGCTGCAGGCCGAGTCGCATCTTCTGGGGCGGGTGACGTACGAGTCGTTCGCCGGGGCGTGGCCGCACCGGGAGGGCGAGCTCGCCGAGAAGATCAACGCGATGCCGAAGTACGTCGTCACCACCACCCTCCCCGACCCGCTCGCATGGAACAACTCCACGGCGATCCGCGGCGACATCCCCGGGGAGGTGCGGAAGCTGAAGGCCCGCGACGGCGGGCCGATCCTCGTCGCGGGCAGCGCCACCCTCGTCCACACCCTGATCGAGAACGACCTCGTCGACGAGCTCAGGCTCATGGTGTTCCCCGTCCTTGTCGGCGGCGGGCTGCGGCCGTTCCCCGAATCCTGCATGAAGAAGCGGTTCACGCCCACCGGCGTCCGCACCTTCGACTCCGGCGTCGCCGTCCACACCTACGTGCCGGCGTGACGCCGGCCCCGCGGGTTGCCCCCGCCCGCCCGGTGGCGCATCATCGCCTCACCGGACGCCGCGGACGGGGGAGGTGAGGACGGCATGGCCCACGACCACCGGCAGGCACGCCGCCCCGGCGGTGTGAGCGGCGGGGGCCCGGCCGACCGGGAGCTCGTCGAGGCGATCGAGCGGCTCGTCGCCGCCGAGCACGAGCTCCTCGACCGGGAGGCCGCGGGCGTCGCCACCGACCGGGAACGCGCCGGCCTGGAGGTGGCGCGCGAGACCCTCGACCAGCTGTGGGACCTGCTGCGCCAGCGCCGCGCCCGCCGCGACGCCGGCCTCGACCCGGGCGCCGACCGCCTGCGCGACATCGAGACGGTGGAGCGCTACGAGCAGTGACCGCCCCCCTCACCCTCACCAGCCGGGCGTTCCCGGACGGGGCGGGGATCCCCCGGCGCCACACCTGCGAGGGGGACGACCTGTCCCCGCCGCTCGCATGGGACGGCATCCCCGCCGGCACCCGGTCGCTCGCCCTCACCGTCGACGACCCCGACGCCCCCGGCGGCGTGTTCGTCCACTGGCTCGCCTGGGGCATCCCGCCGACCGCCGCCGGCGTGGCGGAGGGGGAGCGCGCCCCCGTCGAGGGGCGCAACGGGTTCGGCACCACCGGGTACCGCGGCCCCTGCCCGCCGCGCGGCCACGGGCCGCACCGCTACGTCTTCTCCCTCCACGCCCTCGACGCGGACCTCGCCCTGCCGGCCGGCGCGGGCGTCGACGAGGTCCGCCGCGCCATCGCCGGGCACGAGCTCGCCGCCGCCCGGCTCGTCGGGGTGTACGAACGGCCCCGCCGGTGACCCCGCCGCTTGCGGGTTAGCCGCGCCCCCGGATCCGGGTATCGCGCCATGGACGGGCCCCCCGGCACGTGGGAGGCTCACCCCGACGGTCCGGAAAGCCCGGGCCGCCGACCGCCCCCGCCGGCGGGGTTGGCGGCGTCGCCGCTCA
>JBFLWO010000107.1:0-6675 GCA_040757755.1 Actinomycetota bacterium | reverse complement strand
GCCTCCACCGTGGGGACCCCGTCGTCGACGGTGGACCACGCGACGAGGCTCTTCAGCGGCTTCAGGTTCGCGAGCGCCTCCTGGGCGTCCTCGTCGGCGGAGTCGAACGCCCCCAGCGCGTTGGCGGTCTCGACGATGCCCTGCACGTCGATCCACGCGAGCGCCCCGACCTTGTCGGGCATGCCGACGGTCGCGTCCGCGAAGTCCTTGTCCGCCGCCAGGCTCGCGGCGGGGGCGGTGAGGAGCGCCAGCGCGGCCGGCTGGGTGCCGACGACCGCCAGGCCGTCCTTCGTGCCGTACACCACGCCGGCCTTCTCGGACAGCGGGAGCTCCTGGCCGGTGACGCCGGCCTCGGTCACGGTCCGCCACGACGGGACGTCGTCGGCGCCGATCTGGCCCGCGATGAGCGGGACGAGGGCCTTGAGGCCGTCGAGGGTCTTCTGGGCGCGGGCCGCGTCGTCCACCTGCAGCAGCAGGGCGCCGGTGGGGTACGCGCCGCCGCGGGTGACGACGAGGGCGTGCTCCTTCTGGGTGAGCGCCTTGAGGTCGTCGACGGTGACGCCGCCGAGGAACACGGGGAGCTGCGCGGACAGTGCGGAGATCTGGCTCCCGACGTCCGGGTTCGCCTTCTTCAGCGTGTCGAGGGCGGACGCGACGAGGCCGGCGAGGTTGTTGAAGCCGACGTAGGCGAGCGCGTCGCCGGGCACGTTCGCGGTGAGGGTCGGGGTGAACTCCTCGGTGCCGGCGACGGCCTTCGCGCCGGAGCCGGTGACGACGCCCTTCAGCCGCAGGCCGGTGGGCTCCGCCGAGAGGGACAGGCCGAACGCCGTGTCGGTGCTGAGGCCGAACGCCTCGAGCTGCTTGAGCTGCGCGCTGGAGTTGCTGGACTGCTTCAGGACCGCGCCGAGGTCGACGTAGACCTGCGCGAAGACGTCCGCGGGGAGCTTGCCGAGCGTGTCGGTGACCTTGTCGTTGCCGGCGACCGTGGCGTCGCCGCCGGCGGCGTGCGCGTCGAGCGCGGCCTTCAGCTCCGCCTCGCCCTCGGCGAAGAGCACCGTGCCGTCGGTCACCGCGACGATGCCGTCGTCGTCCGGGTCGGAGGACCGGTAGTAGTCGACCCCGCCGATCGTGCCGGCCTTCGTGGCCTTCTTCGTGACGAAGGCGAGGGCGTCGGCGTCCTTGCCCTCGGCGATCTCCACGGCGGCGACGAACGGCTGGTCGTCGGCCGCGGCGGCGGCCGCGCCGGGGGTGGTGAGGGCCCCGGACGACAGGTCGCGGGCCTTCACCTCGAGGAGGCCGACGGCGGCGTCCTTGCCGAGCAGGGGCTGCACGTCGCGGGCGAAGTCGACGCCCTCCGACTCGAAGCCCTCGGTGAGCTTCTCGCGCAGGTCGGGGAAGGCGGGGAACTTGGCCGCGAGCGCCTGCAGCTGCGTCCACTGGGGACCGGCGAAGTCGGTGGAGACCTCGGCGTACATCGGGGCGCCCGCCGGGATGAACGACGCGACCGCGCCGGGCTCCGCACCGGTGGATTTCCCCCCGTCGTCGCCGCACCCGGCGACGCCGACGGCGAGGGCCGCCGCGGCGGCGACCGCGAGGGCACGCACGCTCCGGGTTGGACGGGTCAGGATCGACATTCGCTGGCACCTCCGGTCTGCGGATTGGTGGCGTGCGGCCGCGCGGCACTGGCGCGGGTCCCGGGCCGACGGTAGCAGCGCCCCCGGCGGGTCCCGGTAAACGGTTGGTTCAGCCCGCGGCGCCCGGCGGGCGAGCCCCCTACTCTTCGACCGCGGGCGCCCGGTTCATGAGCGCCTCGAGGCAGGCGGCGGCGGGCCGCCCGTCGAACGCGGCGGCCGCGACCTGCTCGGAGATCGGCAGCTCCACGCCGGCGCGGCCGGCGAGGCGCAGCAGGTTGCGCACCGTGGGGAGCCCCTCGGCGACCTGGCCGAGGCGCCCCTCCACCTCGGACGCGGCGAGCCCCTCGACCAGGAGCTCCCCCGCCATGCGGTTGCGGCTGTGGCGGCTGGTGCACGTCGCGATCAGGTCCCCCATGCCGGCAAGCCCCCGGTAGGTCGCCTCCTGCGCGCCGCACGCCACCCCGAGCCGGGTCATCTCGGCGAGGCCGCGGGTGATGAGGCTCGCCTTCGCGTTGTCGCCGAAGCCCATCCCGTCGCTCATGCCGGCGGCGACGGCGATGACGTTCTTGGCGGCGGCGGCGAGCTCCACCCCCAGCAGGTCCCCGTTCAGGTACACCCGGAACCGGGGCCCGTTCAAGACCGCCTGGACGGAGCGGCACAGCCCCTCGTCGCCGGCGACCACAGCCGCGGCGGGCTGGCCGGCGGCGACCTCCTCCGCGTGGTTCGGGCCGGTCAGGACCGCGAACGGGCAGCCGGGGAGGGCGGCGCCCCACGTCTCGCTCAGGCGGCGGCCGGTGGCGGGGTCGAGGCCCTTCGTGAGGGACAGGAGCCCGGTGCCGGCGGCGACGCGCGGCGTGAGCCAGGCGATCGTGTCGGCGGTGGCGCGGCTGGGGACGGCGAGGACGGCGACGTCCGCGCCGTCGAGCTGGCCGTCGGCGTCGAGGTGCGTGACCTCCACTGCGTCGGGAAGGACCCGTCCCGGCAGGTAGCGGTGGTCGCGCCGGGTGTCGCGGAGGCGCGCCGCCTGGGCGGCGGTGCGGCACACGAGGCGGGTGCGGGCGCCGCGGCCGGCGGCGAGGGACGCGAACGCCTGCCCCCAGCTTCCCCCGCCGACGACGACGATCGCGTCGGGGACGTCAGCGCCCGGCATCGCCCCGTTCGCGGTACACGATCACGAGCGGGACGCCCTCCAGGTCGAAGCGGCGGCGCAGGCGGTTCTCCAGCCAGAAGCCGTAGTCGCGGGTGAGGAGCGCCATGTCGTTCACCTCGAGCCGGAACGTGGGCGGCGCCGTGCCCGTCTGCACCAGGTAGCGCAGGCTGAGGCGCTTGCGCCCCTTGCGCGGACCGGGCCGCTCCTCGGCGAGCTCGCGCAGCGCCTCGTTCAGGGCGTGGGTGGGGATGCGGGCGCGGGTGCGCTCGTACTGGCGCAGCGCGGCGGGGAGCAGGCGGTGGAGCCCCTCGCCGGTGACGGCGGAGCACACCTCCACGGGGGGCCGCTGCCGCGTCTTCGCCCGGATCCTCCCGATGATGTGGTCGAGCTCGGGCTGGGCGAGGTCCCATTTGTTCATGACGACGACGGTGGCGCAGTGCGCCCGGGTGGCCTGGTCGACGGCGGACAGGTCCGAGTCGGTGAGCCCCTCCGTGGCGTCGCACACGACGAAGGCGACGTCGCTTCGCTCCGCCGCGCGCAGGGCGCGGATCTGGCTGTAGTGCTCGACGCTCTCCCGCATCCGGCCGCGCTTGCGCAGGCCGGCCGTGTCGATGAGCACCACGTCCCGCCCGTCCACCTCGATCAGGGTGTCGACCGGGTCGCGCGTGGTGCCGGGCCGGTCGTGCACGACGACGCGCTCCTCCCCGAGGAGCGCGTTCAGGATCGAGCTCTTGCCGACGTTCGGCCGGCCGAGGATGCAGATCGCCGGAGGGCCCTCCGCGGCCTCGTCCGCGGGGACCGCGGGCGGAGCGTCGGGGAGGCGCGCGACGATCGCGTCGAGGAGGTCCCCCGTGCCGCGGCCGTGAAGGGCCGACACCGGCACGACGTCGCCGAGGCCGAGGCCCCACAGAGACTGCGCGGCCGCCTCCTGCCGGTCGCCGTCCGCCTTGTTCGCGACGACGAGGACGGGGCGGCCGGCGCGGCGCAGCCGCTCCGCCACCTCCAGGTCCCCGGCGGTGGCGCCGAGCGTCGCGTCGAGGACGAACAGGATGAGGTCCGCCTCGTCGATGGAGCGGACCGCCTGGGCGGCGACCTGGCGGCCGATGGGCGTGGGGTCCGCCTCGTCGATGCCGCCGGTGTCGAGGAGCTGGAAGGCGCGGCCGTTCCACTCCGCGCCGCCCTGCTTCCTGTCACGGGTCACGCCCGGGGTGCTGTCGACGACGGCGTCGCTCCGCCCCGTGAGGCGGTTGAACAGCGTGGACTTGCCGACGTTGGGGTAGCCGACGATCGCCACGACCGGCTGCCCGGTCGCGACGGTGGTGCGCTGCGCGGGACCGCGCCCGCGGTCGCCGCGGCGCCGTGCGGCCGCGCGTCGCTCCTCTCCCATCGACCGAGACTACCCGTCCGCGGGGCGCGCCGACCGCTCGTGGGCGGGCGACGACGGCTCCCCGTCCGGCACGACCTGCGGCGGTCCCCCGGCGGCGGGCACGAGGTCGGCGATGGCGCGCATCAGGATGCGGGTGGCCTGCTGGGCGCGGTGGGAGCGGGACCCCTCCCCCACGCCGGACAGGTCGACGGGGGGGCCGAACACGATGCGGGTGGGCCGGAACAGGCGCTGGCTGCCCCACACCGCGGCGGGCACGACGGTGACGCCGGGCTCGAGGGCGAGGAGCCCGGCGCCGGGGAACGCGGGGCGCAGTCGCCCGTCCGCGGAGCGCGTGCCCTCCGGGAACATGACGACGGCCTCCCCGGCGGCGAGGAGGTCGCGGGCGGTGCGGATCGCCTCGCGGTCGGCGGCGCCGCGGCGCACCGGGAAGGCCCCCCACCGGCGGAACACCCCGGCGAGCGGCCCGCTGAAGAGCTCGACCTTCGCCATGAACCGGGTGCGGCGCGGCAGCGTCGCGAGGCCGACGAGGAACGGGTCGGAGTTGCTGAGGTGGTTGCACACGATGAGGGTGCCGCCGGAGGCGGGGATGTGCTCGCGGCCGGAGCGCCGGAACGGGTGGATCGTCTTCAGCAGCATGAACGCGGCGGCGCGCCCGGCGTGCCACACGGGGCCGCCGAGCGGCGCGATCGCGGGGGGCTCGGAGCTCATCCGCGGCTCCTCACGCCCGGCCGCCGGCGCGGCGGCGGGCGACGAGCGCGGCGATCGCCTCGACGACCTCGTCGACGCCCATCCCCGTGGTGTCGAGCTCGACGGCGCCGGGGGCGGGGCGCAGGGGGCTGTCGGCGCGGGTGGAGTCGATGAGGTCGCGCCGCTCGATGTCGACCAGGACCTCCTCGACGGGGGCGGCGCGGCCGGCGGCGCGCAGGTCGCCCAGGCGCCGCTCCGCCCGCACCCGCGGGTCGGCGGTGAGGAACACCTTCACCTCGGCGTCGGGGGCGACGACGGTGCCGATGTCGCGTCCGTCCGCCACCCAGTCGCCGTCGTGCAGGATGGCCCGCTGGCGGGCGACGAGAGCGCGGCGCACCTCGGGCTGCGCCGCGACGTCCGACACGGCCGCCGTGACGTCGGGGGTGCGGATCGCGTCGGACACGTCCTCCCCGTCGACGAGCACGCGCAGCCCGGCGGGGTCGGCCACGAGGCGGATGTCGTGGCGTTCGGCGAGGGCGGCGAGCGCGGCCCCGTCGGCCGGCGGCACGCCGCCGCGCCGGGCGAGCAGCGTGACGGCCCGGTACATGGCGCCGGTGTCGAGGTAGCCGATGCCGAGGCGGGCGGCGAGGCCCCGCGACACCGTGCTCTTGCCCGCCCCGGCGGGCCCGTCGATCGCGACGATCACGCGGCGGTCACGACTCCGGACCGGCGCCGAGGGCGGCGAGGTCCGCGGCGAACCCGGGGTACGACACCGCCGCCGCCTCGAACCCCTGCACCGTGACCCCCTCGACGCTGGCGAGGCCCGCGACGGCGCCGAGCATGGCGAGGCGGTGGTCGCCGCCGGACGCCATCACGCCGCCGGTGAGGCGCGGCGCGCCGGTGACGGCGAACCCGTCCTCCCGCTCCTCGGCCCGCGCCCCCAGGGCCCGCAGCGCGGCGACGACCGACGCGATGCGGTCGCTCTCCTTCACCCGCAGCTCCGCCGCGCCGCGCACGACGGTCGTGCCGGCGGCGAACGCGGCGAGCAGCCCGACGAGCGGCAGCTCGTCGATGATGCGGGGCACCTCGTCCGGGGCGACCTCGGTGGCGTGCAGCGTGCCGGCGCGCTCCACGACGAGGTCCCCGGCGGGCTCGCCGGCCAGATCGGGCCCGGGCTCCACCCGCACCCGCACCCCCATGCGCTGCAGCACGTCGAGGATGCCGGTGCGCCCCGGGTTGAGGTTGACGCCGGTGAGGCGCACCTGCGGGTCGGCGAGGAGCGCCCCGGCGACGAGGTGGAACGCGGCGGAGGAGATGTCGCCCGGGACCTCGAGGTCCGGCAGGGCGAGATGGTCGACGGGGCCGCGCACCCCGACGGCGGAGCCGTCGCGCAGCAGGTCGACGCCGCACGCGACGAGCATCCGCTCCGTGTGGTCGCGGGACGCCGCCGGCTCGGTCACCCAGGTCTCGCCGTCCGCGTAGAGGCCTGCGAGCAGGATCGCGCTCTTCACCTGCGCGCTCGCCACCGGCAGGTCGTGGCGGATGCCGCGCAGCGGCTGGCCGCCGGTGACGGAGATCGGCGGGGTGCCGCCGGGGGACGTGACGACCGAGGCGCCCATCGCGGCGAGCGGCGCGGCGATGCGCCCCATCGGGCGGCGGCGCAGGGAGCCGTCCCCGTCGAGGACGACGTCGGCGGGGGGCTGGCCGACGAGGATCCCGGTGAGGAGCCGCATCAGCGTGCCGGAGTTCGCGCAGTCGATCACGGGCGGGGGCCGCAGGCCGCGCAGGCCGCGCCCCGCGATCGACAGGGACCGGCC
>JBFLWO010000106.1:0-6677 GCA_040757755.1 Actinomycetota bacterium | reverse complement strand
CCGGGGGCGGGGGTCAGCGGCGGCGGGGGAAGACGTCGAGGAGGAGGGAGGCGACGCGGTCGAGGATGAGGATCCCGTCGAGGTGGTCCATCTCGTGGAGGATGACGCGGGCCTCGAAGCCGGTGGCGTGGAGGACGTGCGGGCGGCCGTCGAGGTCGAGGTGATGGACGGTGATCGCGTCGGGGCGGCGGACGTTGGCGGTGATCTCCGGGAGGCTGAGGCAGCCCTCGCGGCCGACGACGGCGCCGCCCGACTCCTCGAGGACGGGGTTGACGAGCCAGAGGGGGCCCTTGGCGTCCGGCACTTTCGGGTGACCGGTGCAGTCGACGTACGCCATCCGCCACAGCACGCCGATCTGGGGGGCGGCGAGGCCGACGGTGCGGGGGAAGGAGCGGGCGGTGTCCTGCAGGTCGCGGGCGAGGCGCCGCGCGGCGGGCCCGGGTGAGCGGAGCGGGACGGCGGGGGTCTTCAGGCGCCGGTCGGGGAACCGCAGGACGTCGCGGACCACCGGGCTACAGGATGTCCTCGGCCTCGGCCTCCACGGACAGCTCCACCCCCTGGGCGCGTGCGACCGGCTCCAGGTAGCGGCGCAACCCCTCCGGGTCGAGGTCGCGCGGCAGCTCGACCTCCAGCCCCAGGACGTAGATCGCGGGGTCCCCGACGACGCGGGAGGAGAGATCCACGATGTTCACCTCCCGGTCCGCCAGGGCCCGGCTGACGGCCGCGACGATCCCCGGGTGATCCGCCCCGTACACGGAGATGACGCAGCGCTCGAGCGGCTCGTGGTGGGCGGGGGCGGCGGCCGGGCCGATCCACACGTCCAGGCCGAGGTCGCCGGTGCGCCCCGCGAGCGCCGCCCGCAAGTCCTGCTCCGGGACGTCGACGGGGAGGGTGGCGGCGACGACGATCGCGAACGACCCGCGCAGCAGGGCGGCGCGGCAGTCCGCGAGGTTGCCGCCCAGGTCGAGGAGCGCCTCCGTGATGGACGCGACGATGCCGGGGCGGTCCGTGCCGACCGCCGTGATGACGACCTCCCGCATGCCGGCGACGCTACCAGGAGACGGCCGCGGCGGGCGGCGCCACTACACTCCGCCGGATGCCCGGCCACGCCATGAACGCCGCCCTCACCGTCACCGCCGTCCGGATCCTCGCGATCCCGCCGATGATGGTGCTGCTCCTCGTGGACGTGCCCGGCGGGCGGTGGTCCGCCGCGGGTCTGTACGCGGCCGCCGCGCTGACGGACTCCCTCGACGGGTGGCTCGCCCGCTCACGCGGCCAGGTCACGGTCGCCGGCGCGTTCCTCGACCCCCTCGCCGACAAGCTGCTCGTCACCGGGGCCCTCGTCGCCCTGATCGAGGTGGGGGACCTGCCGGCGTGGGCGGCGATGGTGATCATCACCCGGGAGTTCGCCGTCACCGGCCTGCGCCTCGTCGCGGTCAGCGAGGACCTGATCATCCCGGCGAGCCGCTTCGGGAAGGCGAAGACCCTCAGCCAGAACCTCGCGATCTTCATGATCATCGCGCCGGGCCCGTGGGAGTGGCTGCGCGACCCGCTTCTCTACCTGGCGGTCGTGTTGACGGTGCTGTCCGGCGCCTACTACTTCCTGATGGCGCGGCGCCGGCTGTTCGCCCGCAAGCCCCCGTTGCCGGACGTGGCGGGGGACCTGTGAGCGGGCTTCTCGCCACCGTGGTGGCGTACCTGTTCGGATCGATCCCGTTCGGGTACCTGGCGGGGCGGGTGAAGGGCGTCGACATCCGCACCGTCGGGAGCCGCAACATCGGCACGACGAACGTGTTCCGCACCCTGGGGAAGGGGTGGGGGGCGGCGGTCCTCGTCGCGGACATGGGGAAGGGCCTCGCCGCCGTCGTCGTCGCCGACGCCGCGGCCGGGGGGGCGTGGCCCGTGCTGGCCGCCGGCGCCGCCGTGATCGGCCACCTCGCCCCCGTGTGGCTGCGGTTCCGCGGCGGGAAGGGCGTCGCCGTCGCCGGCGGCGCGCTCATCGGCCTGATGCCGCTGGCGAGCGCGTTCCTGGTGGGCGCGTGGGTGGTGATCGTCGCGGTGACCCGCTACGTGTCCGTCGCGAGCATCGTGGTGGCGCTCGCGTTCACCCCGCTGGCGTGGGCCCTCGGCTACCACGTCGAGTACGTCGTGTTCGCCGGTGTGGTGTCCGCCCTCGTGCTGTTCCGTCACCGGGCGAACATGCGTCGCCTCGCGGCGGGGAAGGAACTGCGGCTCGACCTGCGCCGCGGCCGCGGCCGCCGTGCGGGGGGTGGGGCGGAGGTCTGACCCCCCCGGGGTCAGGGGGCGGGGACGCGCCCGTCCAGCCACTCCCGTAGCGACGTGTGGTGCGTGAGCGGCCCGCCGCCCGCGAGATCCTCCCGGATCTCGCCGACGGTGCCGGTGCGCTCCGCCTCCACGTCGTGGGTGTGGATGGTCTCGAAGTTCTCCTGGTGCGCCTGCACGAACGCGTCGTCCGGCAGGTCCGGGTAGCGGTCCAGCAGCCCGCGGATCATCTCCCGCACGCTGTCCTCCACGAAGCGGGGCCGCCGGTGCGCCTTCTCGACGACGAACAACTCGTCGGGGCGCTTCATCAACTCGTAGATCTCGGAGGACATGGACTCCTCGACGATCTCGAGGAGGTGCTCGGCCCGCACCCCGCAGGTCTCCGGCGCGCCCACCATGAGGGTTCCCCGCGCCCGCTGGTTGTGCGTCGCGACGGGGACGAGCGCCACGATGCGGGCGACCTCGTCGTCGGTGAACCCGTCGGCGCGCAGCGCCTCCTCCGCCCGGTCCCGCACGAGCCCCTGCGCGCACGGGCACGCGTTCATGCCCTGGGCCGTGACCCCGACGACGCGCCGGCTGGCCGTGCCGTTCGCCGCTGCCATGCCGATCAGCTCGTACATCTCCTGGGTGGGGATGCCGGTCACGGGGGTGAGCTTCTCCACCGGCCAGCTCGCGCGGATCACGACCTCCCCCCGCACGGCGCGCTGCGACTCGACGACCCGCAGGGCGATGTGCTCCGCGAGGCTCTCGATGGCGAGGGCCTCCCCGATGACGACCGCGTCGATCGCCTCGTTCACCATCTCCTCGAACCGCGACATGTGCGCGCCCTTCTGGAAGGGGTCGAGGTCGACGAGGCAGGACACGTCGGCGTGGAAGAGTTGCTCGTCGCCGTCGCGCCGCAACCGGATCGCCTTCGCGGAGCGGGTGACGCCGACGCGGGTCAGGCCGATCGGCGTCGACGGCCGCGTCGCCTGGAGATCCTCGGGGAGGGGGGCGTGAGCACGCATCCGGACCGACCTTTCCCGCGGCGCGCGGGTGCGCGCTCCGCGTCCGGTGAGCCGACACTTCCCCGCGTATACTGCCGCCACGCAGGCAACCGCGCCCGCCGACGAGGGTTACCGCGTGACGGACGAGACGACTTCCGGCCGCGCCGGCTCCGAGACCACCCCCTCGGATGCCACGCAGATCCGCGCCCTGATGGCGTCGGCGCGCGAGAAGGGCGTCCTCACCCTCGACGAGATCGCGGCGGCCCTCGAGGACCTCGACGTCACTCCGGAGCAGCTCGAGGAGATTCACGGCCGCCTGGTGGAGGCCGGGGTACAGGTCCTCGACCAGGACGGGGACCCCGTCGCCGCCGGCACCCTCGGCGCGGTGGCGCGCGGACCGGAGCTCGACCTCAGCGTCGAGCCGAGCATGGACTCCCTCCGCCTGTACCTGCGGGAGATCGGGCGGGTGCCGCTCCTCACCGCGGAGCAGGAGGTGTCCCTCGCGAAACGCATCGAGCGGGGGGACATGGCGGCGAAGGCCCACATGGTGGAGGCGAACCTGCGGCTCGTCGTGAGCATCGCGAAGGGGTACCTGGGGAGGGGCCTGTCGTTTCTCGACCTGATCCAGGAGGGGAGCCTCGGCCTGATCCGGGCGGTCGAGAAGTTCGACTACCGGAAGGGCTACAAGTTCTCCACGTATGCGACGTGGTGGATACGGCAGGCGGTGACGAGGGCGATCGCCGACAAGGCCCGCACGATCCGCATCCCGGTCCACATGGTGGAGAAGCTGAACCGGGTGGTGCACCTGGAGCGGCAGATGGTGCAGCGGCTCGGCCGGGAGCCGAAGGCGGAGGAGATCGCGAAGGAACTCCGCATGTCGCCCGACGAGGTCCGCGACATCCTGCGGATCGCCCAGACGCCGATCAGCCTGGAGAAGCCGATCGGCGAGGAGGAGGAGTCCGCCCTCGGCGACTTCGTCGAGGACGACCAGGCGCCGTCCCCGTTCGACGAGGCGTCCACGAACCTGCGCAGCCAGGACGTCCGCCGCGTCCTCGACGCCCTCCCCGAACGGGAGCGGAGGGTCCTGGAGCTGCGCTTCGGCCTGCTCGGCGGCCAGCCCCGCACCCTCGAGGAGGTGGGCCGGGCGTTCGGCGTCACCCGCGAGCGGATCCGCCAGATCGAGAACAACACCCTCCGGAAGCTCGGGAACCTCCCGGAGGCGCAGCGCCTCAAGGACTCCGCGTAGCGGCCCCCTAACCGGCCTGGACCCAGGCGAGGACGGCGAGGACGCGCCGGTGGTCGTCCTCGTTCGGCATGAGCCGCAGCTTCAGCATGATGCTGCTCACGTGCTTCTCGACGGCGCGCTCCGTGACGACGAGCGTGCGCGCGATCGCGGCGTTGGTGCGGCCCTCCGCCATCAGCTGCAGAACCTCGCGCTCGCGGGGGGTCAGCTCGTCGGTGGGGCGGCGCACGAGGAGCTGGCGCACCACCTCCGGGTCGAGGACGGTGCCGCCGTCGGCGACGCGGCGCAGGGCGTCGAGGAACTCTCCGACGTCGGCGACGCGGTCCTTGAGGAGGTAGCCGATGCCCTCGGCCCGGTCGGAGAGGAGGTCGCGGGCGTAACGCTCCTCGACGGCCTGCGACAGCACGAGCACGCGCGTGTGCGGCCGGCGGCGGCGGAGCTCGACGGCCGCCCGGATCCCCTCGTCCGTGAACGTCGGCGGCAGGCGCACGTCCACCACGCAGACGTCCGGGTCGTGCTTCTCCGCGGCGGCGAGCAGCTCCTCGCCGCGTGCGACGGCGGCGACGACCTGGGAGCCGTCGTCCTCCAGCACGCGGGTGAGCACGTCGCGCAGCAGGCCGGAGTCCTCCACGATGGCTACCCGCATGGGATCACCGCCTGCACGGCCGTCGGCCCGCCCGGCGGGCTCTCGACGGTGAGGGTGCCGCCGAGGGAGGCGACGCGCTCCTCGAGCCCGGTGAGACCGGAGCCGGGCAGTGCCCGGGCGCCGCCGGCTCCGTCGTCGCGCACCTCGACGGTCAGCGCGCCGTCGTGCACCGCCGCCGAGACCGCCGCCCGGGTCGCGCCGCTGTGCTTGGCGACGTTCGTGAGCGCCTCGGCGACGACGAAGTACGCCGCCGCCTCGACCTCCGCCGCGAGACGCCCGTCGAGCTGCGAGCGGAGGGTCACGGGGACGGACGCGCCGGCCGCGAGCGACGACAGGGCGGCGTCGAGGCCCCGGTCGGTGAGGATCGCAGGGTGGATGCCGCGGGCGAGGTTGCGCACGTCGTCGAGGGCCTGCTTCGCCTGCTCGTGCGCCGCCCTGACGAGGTCGACGGCCTCCGCCGGCGTCGCTCCGTCCTCGAGCCGCCGGCGTGCCCGGCCCAGGTCGACGGCGAGGGACACGAGCCGCGCCTGCGCTCCGTCGTGCAGGTCCCGTTCGACGCGGCGGCGGTCGGCGTCGATCTGGCCGACGGCCAGGTCGCGCTGCCGCTCCGCCTGCGCCGCATGACGCTCGAGCTCCCCCCTCGTCGGTCCGAGCAGGGCGCCCATCATCCACAGGTGCGCGGCGACGAGCCGGCCGACGACCCGCGGTGCGCCGAGCAGGGTGACGGCGCCGACGGCCACCACACCGGCGGACGCGGCGACGGCACCGGGCCCGCTGCCCACCCACGGGACGTCGGCGTCGCCTGCCGACGCCCAGTACCAGGCGGGCGCCGTGAGGAGCCCGAGCGCGACCGACCAGACTGTGACCGCGACGGTGAAGAGGACGACCCCGGAGGGGAGCAGCAGCACCAGGTAGAGGGCCTCGCGCCAACGGGCGCCGTCGAGCAGCAGCCGCAGGCCGCGCTTCCACCAGGGCGCGCCGGGCGGGACGGCGAACGGTGCCGCAGCGGGGATCTCGACTCCCAACGCGACGCGCGTCCAGCGTCGCTCGCATTCCGATCCGAATCGCGCGAGCAGCATCGTCCCGACGAGCATGGGGATCCCCACGAGGGTCGCGGCCATCCCGATCCCCGTCGCCAGCAGCGTCACCATCACGGTGAACCAGAGCACGCCGAGTGGCAACGCGGCGAGCGCGTAGCCGAGCTCGCGCAGCGTCCTGGCACGGAACGGTGCCGCGAGCATGTCGCCCAGCCGGCCGCCGCGCCGCCCGTCACCCGCACGGTCCCCGGCCTGCCCGGTGGCGATGCCGCCGCCGTGCGCGCGCGTGCTGTCGTGCAGGGAACGGGCCACACCGTCACCGTAGCCGCGCCGCCCCGACGTCGCCGTCGAGGCTCCCGGCGTCTCGGCACGGGTGCCAGCCCCACCCCTCGGCGCTCCGTGTGCCGGCCCACCCGGATCTTCCGCTCACCCCACCGCCCCACGGCCGGCGCCTCCTTCGCCCAGCCGATCCGGGGGTGCCC
>JBFLWO010000105.1:0-6706 GCA_040757755.1 Actinomycetota bacterium | reverse complement strand
GCCGCTGCGGCTCACCACCCGGGAGGCACGCGACCGGGCGCTGCGCGACGCGGGGCACAACACGTTCCTGCTGCGCTCCGAGGACGTCTACATCGACCTCCTCACCGATAGCGGCACGAACGCGATGAGCGACCGCCAGTGGGCGGGGATGATGATGGGCGACGAGGCGTACGCCGGGTCGCGCAGCTTCTACGCCCTCGAACGGGCCGTGCAGGACACCTACGGGTACCCGTACCTCGTCCCCACCCACCAGGGGCGCGGGGCGGAGCACCTCATCAGCCAGGCCGCGATCCGCCCTGGGCAGCTCGTGCCCGGGAACATGTACTTCACCACGACGCGGCTGCACCAGGAGCGCGCCGGCGGCGTGTTCGTCGACGTGATCGTCGACGAGGCGCACGACCCCGCGGACGAGCACCCGTTCAAGGGGAACATGGACGTCGCGAAGCTCGACCGCCTCGTGGAGCGGGGCGGCGCCGGGAACGTCGCGTACGTGAGCCTCGCCGCCACCGTGAACATGGCGGGCGGGCAGCCGAGTGTCGATGGCGAACGTCCGTGCCGTCCACGACTGGTGCCGCCGCCACGGCATCCCCCTGTACCTCGACGCCACCCGCCTCGTCGAGAACGCCTTCCTGATCCAGGAGCGCGAGGACGGCTGCGCCGGGCGCAGCGTCGCCGAGATCGTCGCCGAGTTCTGCTCCCACACGGACGGCGCCTGGATGTCGTCGAAGAAGGACTCGCTGGTGAACATCGGCGGGTGGCTCGCGGTGCGCGACCGCGACCTGTTCGAGGAGCTCCGCAACCTCGTCGTCGTGTACGAGGGGCTCCACACCTACGGCGGCATCGCGGGGCGGGACATGGAGGCGATGGCGATCGGCATCGCCGAGTCCGTGCAGGACGACCACGTCCGCTGCCGCATCGGGCAGGTCCGGTACCTGGCCGACCTCCTCGACGCGGCGGGCGTCCCGTTCGTGAAGCCGGTCGGGGGGCACGCGGTGTTCCTCGACGCGAAGCGGTTCTACCCCCACCTGCCCCAGGACGCGTTCCCCGCGCAGACGCTCGCGGCGGAGCTCTACCTCGACTCGGGGATCCGGGCGATGGAGCGCGGCATCGTGTCCGCGGGGCGGGACGAGGCGACCGGCGACCACCACCGCCCCGCCCTGGAGCTCACGCGCCTCACGATCCCCCGGCGGGTGTACACGCAGGCGCACATGGACGTCACCGCGGAGGCGGTCGCCGGCGTGTACGCCGCCGCCGGGGACGCGCGCGGGCTGCGCATGGTGTACGAGCCGAAGTACCTCCGGTTCTTCCAGGCGCGCTTCGAGCCGCTGTGACCGCCGGCGTCAGCCGACCCCCACGGTGCCGCCGCCGCCGGCGCGGCCGCCCGGGGTGAACACGACCGTGCGGTACGCCTTCGCCGACTCGACGAGGGTGATGCTGCCGGGCGTGAAGTACACGTTGATGCGCCGGCGTCCCGCCGCGTCGTCGCCCCGAAGGACGAAGCGGCCGCGTGCGTCGACCCGGGCGGGACCGGCGATCTGCATGTTGGACTTCCCGTACGGGCGGTTCAGCGTCACCGCCGCCGGCGTGCCGAGCAGCCCCTTGAGCCCGAGCGGCCCGACGACCCCGCGCACCTCGATGCGCCCCTTCGTGAGCATCTTCACGGAGGTGATGCGCACCGTGGACACGGCGCGGTCCGGGATCACGCCGGCGGACGTGGCCGTGGTGGACGCCCCGGCGGCGTCCGTGGCGGTGACCTGGCAGGTCAGCGGGACGCCGTAGCGGTAGTAGGGGTCGTCGAGCTTCAGCGTGGGCCCGGTGCCCCGCGTGGAGCCCTGGAACACCCAGGCGTAGGAGAACGTCACGGCGTCGGCGCTCCAGGTGCCGGGCGTGCAGCGCGCCGTGTCGCCGTAGCGGAGGGGGGTCGTGATGGCCGGCGGCGTCGAGCTCACCGGGGCTGCGGCGGCGGCAGCCGGGAGCCCCGCGACCATCGCCACCGCCACCGCCGCGCCCGCACCGCGGCGCCGACGCCGCTCGCCGGTGATCACCGCCATCGTGGAACCCCCTCGCGCACTCCGCCGGACGCGGCGGAGACTGCCACGTCGGCGTCCCACCGTCGTCCCACAACGGCATGGACTCCCAAAGCCCGGGTCCGTGAACGGAATCGGGCCGTGCGCCCGGCACGCCCGCGGGTGTACGATCACCGGCAGGCGCGGGTGGTCCCCGTACCGAAGAGCAGGGCATGGGGTGGAAGGCCCTGCCGCGCAGGTATGCCCCTCGAGGGCCTCGAGAGTCGCACCCCCCTTGGCGGCACCCGCGCCTCCCGCCACCGTCGTCCGCCGGCGCGCGGCGGCGTGCGTCATCGGGCGGGCACGACCTCGCCCAGTGCGACCGCGTGATCGGCCGTCCTCCCCCGCCGCCCGGCTTCCGGCAGCGCCAGGCGGCTCAGTACGGGTCCGAGCCGCCGGTCGCCCGGTCCGATGGCGTGCTCGCCAGGCCTCGCATGCGGCAGGCACGGATCAGGTCATCGACGTGTCCGTGTGCGTCGGCGGACACCTCGTCCCTCTCGTCGTCGGTCGCGCCCTCGAACTCGGCCACGCGACGAGGGCCGATGAGCTCCGGCGAGGCGAAGTCGCGCACCAGCACCGCGAGCGCGTCGGTGACGACGCCGCGGTGGCGCTCGGCATGCCGCGCGAGGCGCTCGGCGATCGTCTCGACACCGTGCCGCCAGTGGCGGATGACGTAGACGAGGTCGAAGGCGTCCTTCGGCTCTCCCCGGTCACCGAAGGCGAACGCCTTGAGCGCGACGAAGGCGGCGGGCCCGCAGACGGGGATCGTCCGCGTCGTCCTCTCTCCCTTGAGCGTGTGCCCCTCGAGCGTCACCTGCTCGCGCTCGTCGAACGCCAGCTCGAGACCTGGGGCGATGAGCACCCCGAAGTCGCCCTCGAGCGGGAGGATCCGCCCCCCTTTCTCAGCGCCCGCGACCGGCGGCAGCAGGAAGTCGACGGTGACCGTGTGATCGCACCACCTCCACCTCTGGAGCGTCGGGTTGCCCCTCGAGCTTGCGTCCGGCGCGAACCCCTCCTGGCGGAGGCGGTGGCTGACCTCTGCATACAGCCGTCCGTCGAGGAGTGCGACCGCCATGCCGACGTCGAGATCGTTGGTCCCGGGATGGCCGGCCTCGGACTCATCGGGTGACCCGAAGGCGCGGTCGACGATGAGGCTCGGGACCAGCCCGCCGACGATGCAGAGGTCGTCCATCAGTGCACCGAGGGTGACGGCGACGGTCAGGCACGCCGACTCGACGTGGAGGGTCTCCTCGCGGCGATAGCCGGCGCGATGTCGGGGCTTCTCAGGCGTCGGCACGGGGCCAGAGGCGCTCGGCGCGAAGGTGGTGTGCAGCGTCCTCGGCTCGCTCCGGGAGATGAAGCAGGTCGAGGTACACCTGAGCGGGCGAGACGCAGTTGAGGTCGTCCCATGAGCCTTCTCCCGCGAACACGCCGGCGTCATCCGGGCCGACGACCTGCACGTTCGCGCCGCGCTCCACCCGGCGAAGGCCCAGCGCGTCGGCGGCGTCGCGTGGATCACCCGCGACGTAGACGGTGTTCAGGCGGAAGCGGGCGAAGCGATCCATGGCCCACGCCGCGCTGAGGCCGGTGAAGGCGTGGCGCACGTCCTCGTCCCGAAGGCGCCTCGCGATCCTGCGCGCGACCTCGATTCCGCTGCCGCTCAGGTGGCCCGTCACAACGTCATGGCGGTCGAAGCGGTAGTCATCGGCCCACGCATCGAGCAGGAGCGTGGGGGCTCTCGGGCGCAGCTCACGGCCGCGGATCTCCAGAAGCAGATCCTCATCCAGCCGGCGGACGATGCGTGAGACCGTGCCGTCATCGAGGCCGGTCGCCTCGACGACGTCCCTCTGCCGCCACCAGCGCTCAGGGTCGAGCAGGAGCACGCGCGCGATGCGCGCCCCCTTGGGCGCGAACGGCGAGGAAGGACGCCCCCGTGACGGATACGCGTTTGGCCGCCCCTGGACCCAGACGTGGAGGTTCTCGGCTCGGATGCAGGCGTTGCCCGAGAGGTCGACCCAGTTGACGCCCCCTTCCTGCGCGGCGCGCGCTCCGGCCGTCGACATGTAGGGCACGACGAGCAGCGGGATCGCGTCCTTCGAGGCGTGCCGGCGAAGCAGGCGTGCGGCGTCGAGGACGTGCCCGGGGCGACTCGTCGTCTTCACCTCGACGAGCCAACGCCGGCCCCGTGAATCGGCGACCGCGAGGTCGCCCCCGCGGTCTGGCGCGGGCCCGCGAGTCAGGGCGCGCGGCTCTTCGCCCAGAAGCTCGGCGAGGAGCCCTGGCAGTTGACGGAGGGCGTCCCGTTCGACCGAGAGTGAGGATTTCTGCGGCAATGAAATCTCCTGCACCGTAACGCAGGAAGACCATTATACGCAGGGGACGCTGGTCGACCGGTCTTCCCCAGGGCGCCGGTCGCCCCCGGCCGTCCGGGCGACGCCGGGGCGCGGCGCCAGACGACGCGACAGACTTGTCCCGGGCCGGGCCCCCGCCGCCATGGGGGACGCAACGGAGGAGGCGGGGAGCATGGACGCACGCGACGACACGACGGGCTTCGCCGACCTCGGCCTGCGGCCGGAGCTCGCCGGCGCGCTCGCCGGCCTCGGCTACGAGGAGCCCACGCCCGTCCAGCGCCAGACGATCCCCCCGCTCCTCGAGGGACGTGACCTCCTCGGGCAGGCGCCCACCGGCACGGGGAAGACCGCCGCGTTCGCGCTCCCGCTGCTCCACCGGCTGACGCCCGGCCGCCGCGACGCCGCCCCCGTCGCCCTCGTGCTCGTCCCCACGCGGGAGCTGGCCGTGCAGGTGTCGGAGGCGATCCACCGCTACGGCCACGACCTCGCGGTCCGCGTGCTCCCCATCTACGGTGGGCAGCCGATCGGCCGGCAGCTCGCCGCGCTGGGGCGGGGCGTCGACGTGGTGGTCGCCACGCCGGGGCGGGCGCTCGACCACCTCGCGCGCGGCACCCTCGACCTCGGCGAGGTGGGGATGGTCGTGCTGGACGAGGCCGACGAGATGCTCGACATGGGGTTCGCGGAGGACATCGAGGCGCTCCTCGACAGCGCGCCCGAGCCGCGCCAGACGGTGCTCTTCTCCGCGACGATGCCGGCCCGCATCGAGCGGATCGCGGGCCGCCACCTGCACGACCCCGTGCGCATCGAGATCGGGCGCGAGCGGCCGGCCGCCGGGGAGACCGCCCGCGTGCGGCAGGTCGCGTACGTCGTCGGCGCGCCGCAGAAGGCCGCCGCGCTCGGACGCGTCCTCGACGTGGAGGCCCCCGAGGCCGCGCTCGTCTTCTGCCGCCGCCGGGTGGAGGTCGACGAGCTGACGGAGACCCTGAACGGCCGCGGCCACCGCGCGGAGGCGCTCCACGGCGGCATGAACCAGCAGCAGCGGGACCGCGTCATGCAGCGGCTGCGGGGCGGGGCGGCGGACCTCATCGTCGCGACCGACGTCGCGGCGCGCGGCCTCGACATCGGGCCGCTGACGCACGTCGTGAACTACGACCTGCCATCCTCGCCCGAGGCGTACGTGCACCGCATCGGCCGGGTGGGGCGCGCCGGGCGAGAGGGCGTGGCGATCACGCTCACCCAGCCGCGCGAGCATCGCATGCTGAAGGCGATCGAGCGCGCCGCCGGGCAGAGGATCGCCGTCGAGCGGCTGCCGACCGTCGCGGACCTGCGCGCCCGCCGGCTCGAGCTGACCCGCGCCGCCCTGCACGAGAGCATCCTCGACGACGACCTCGAGCGCTTCCGCGTCGTGGTCGACGCGCTGGCGGACGAGTTCGACCTCGCGCAGGTGGCGCTCGCCGCGGTGAAGCTCGCCCACGAGGCGACCGGGGCGGCGTTCGACGAGGAGGAGATCCCGGACCTGCCGGCGCCCCCCGCCGAGCGCCGCCCGCGCGACCGCGGGGACGGGCGGCGCGGCCGCTCCCCGCACGGGGTGACACGCGTCTTCATCGGCGCGGGGCGCACCGCCGGGATCCGGCCGCAGGACGTGGTCGGGGCGATCGCCGGCGAGTCGGGCCTCAGCGGACGCCAGATCGGGGCGATCGAGATCGCCGACCGCTTCACCCTCGTGGAGGTGCCCGAGAAGGCGGCCGACGGGGTCGTCGCCGCCCTGCGCGGCACGACCATCAAGGGCCGGAGGCCCACGGTGCGTCGCGAGCGCGACGCGCACCGCCCGCGCCGCCCCTCGTAGGCGCGCGGCTACGCCCGCCGCCGCAGCTGCGCGAGCTCGTTGGACGCTCGCTCAGCCGCGCCGGTGCGGCGGCACCACCTCCTCGACCACCTCGAACACGCCGTCGAGCAGCACCGAGTCGACGACGTCCGCCAGCAGCTCCTGGCGCTGCTGCTCCACCTTCGCCGCGGCGTCGTCCGCCCGCAGCTTCCGGTAGTCGTCCATCGTGCCGTCGAAGAGGCCGAACGAGATGACCTGGTCCGCGTCGTCGGGGTGGCGCAGGTGGTAGGCGCGAAGGAACCCGTCCGGCCACTCGGCGGGCTCCCAGGCCTGGCGGAAGCGGTCGTAGCTGCCCGGCTTCAGCCGCCGAGCCGTGAGGAAGCAGAGCACGGTGCCTCCCTTCGGAGATCCGGGGAGCGGGTGTCGCGGGTCCATCTTGGTCCCGCGGCGACGCTGCGTCCACA